>DOTD01000053.1 GCA_003513005.1 Desulfotomaculum sp. | reverse complement strand
GGCGCTTGTCTAGCGATTAACGAAGGGGTGAATTCGTTAAGGGAGCAAGTACCGGACGTACCCGACGAAAGAATCAGCTGAGACATCCCTAAAGCGGATTAAAAGGGGCTGAATAACGATAAGTCCCCTGCCAGGAATGATCACCAGGCTTCAGTAAATGCCATATTTGACGCTGAATAAAAGCGACAGGTAAAAGAATACTTATCAGTTAACTAAACCCGCTTAAATCGCAAATATGAAGACGGTATAACCCCGGTTAAAGTATTAAATTCGAACCATGAGTAAAATAATAATAATTTGGAGGCGGCAAGGGTGGCTAAGAAAGCGAAAAAAACACGGACTGCAAACGGTGAAGGCGGCATAACTCAAATGAAAGATGGCCGGTGGCAAGCAAGGATGAGTGTTAAGGATCCTGTGACCGGCGAAACCAAAAGATATGCTTACTATGGCAAGTCAAAGATTGAAGCACATGACAAGCTGGTCAAAGCTCAGAACGATGTTAAGTCCGGGAAATTTATCGTTCCGCAAAAGGATCACTTCGGGACCTGGCTGAACATATGGCTGACACAGTACAAAAAGACCAGGCTGAGAGCTTTAACCTTTGCTTTATATGAATACGTGTCCAGAAAACACATTACCCCGAACATTGGAGACATCCCGCTTCAAAAGCTTGAAACAAAAAACATTCAACGGATAATAAACACGCTATACGAAAACGGCAAGTCTCTTACTTTAATTAAGCATGTTTACCTTATCACGAGCGGAGCCCTGCGGCAGGCGGTAAAAGAACAGAAAGTTTTCCGGAACGTGGCTGACGCCGTTGAGTTGCCCAAAGGTGAGAAAAAGAAGGTTATGCCGATGCCTAAAGACGATGTAAAAAAGTTTCTCGAAATAGCCAAACAAAGCAAGTATTATCCCGCTTTTATCCTGGAAATAGGTACGGGTATGCGGCGCGGTGAGATATTAGGCTTATGCTGGAAGGATATTGATCTTGTAAACGGCGCGCTGACAATAAGACAGTCCATAAACAGAATCCAGTTACCCGATGGAGAGAAAAAGACGCAGTTGATATTCCAACCACCAAAAACCGAGAGAGGCCAGCGGGTTATCAAGCTAAAAAGCAATGTCCTGAAAACCTTAAAGGAATACCAGCTTGCAACGGGTAGCAGAGATAAACCGGAGAAGTTGGTTTTCTGTAACGAAAAAGGCGGCCCGCTTGATCCGAGAGCTTTTACACAGAGATATGAAACCCTTCTTGAGAAAGCCGGGATACCAAAGACGAGCTTTCACTCCCTGCGGCACACTGTAGCGGTCCTGCTTCTTCAGGCCGGTGAAACAGTAAAGAACGTCCAGGATTTATTAGGACATGAACGGTTTAGTACAACGATGGACATTTACGCCGAGTTTATGCCGGAAGAAGAAAAAGACAAAACCGCTGAGAAGATAGACACCCTGCTTGAAGAATTAATGTAAAAAACCCACTAAAAACAGCAGGGCTTCACAGATAAATTACCAGGGAGTAATACACCTGGTTTTCTATTTTTAGGCTTTAAAAAACTCTACTGGCATAATATTTGGCATAAAGTCCACTTTGGCATAAAACAAAAAGCCCCGGAGGGCTTGGTAAATCTGGCGTGCCTGGAGGGACTTGAACCCCCAACCTTCTGATCCGTAGAGTGGTATTTAACTTATTCTAACTTGTTGTGAATTGCTGTAACCCTTGGTATTGCTGGATTTGTTATTTTGAACTTTTGGTAACTTAAAGTAAATTTTGGCTACTTTTTGGGGTCGTAGTACCCAATTAGTACCCAATCAGTACCCAATATTTTTCAGTAAAAATGCTTGAAATTAATCATTCTGGGTACCGCTTATTATAGGTTTAATTTTATCTTTAGAGAAAAGGTTCTGAAGCTTGTCGGCGGCTTCCCGATCAGGCCTTCTTAAGAAGTGACTGTAAATATTCGTTGTGGTTGTGGCTTTCGTATGGCCAAGTCTTTTGGCCACTGTCTGGATGTCCACACCCTGCCCGATAAGCAGGGAGGCGTTTGTGTGGCGCAGCCCGTGGAACTTGACCTCGGGGAGGTTGTGACGCCTTCTGAACTTTCTGAACCAGCTTGTTGGTGTAGTGGGGAAAATCGGCTGCCCATTCCATTTAGTGAATAATCGGTCGCTGTTCTTGTCCCAGGCATCCCCGCATTTAAGCCGTTCCTCGTTTTGCCAGGCCTTATATTTTTTCAATAGGTCCATGACCAGGGGAGGCATGGCCATAATTCTTTTACTGCTTTCATTTTTGGGCTCTTTCGTAAAGATTCCCTGTCCTGTTAGGTATTGAGATGCCCGGCAGACCTGCAAGAGATTGTTTTTGAAGTCAACGTCAGCCCATTCCAGGCCTGCGATTTCCCCTAAGCGGCTTCCGGAATAAACTGCTAAATAGACCATCGTTTTATATTTAAGCGGTTCATTATCAAGTAGAGAAAGCATATACTCGGTCGTATCTTCTTCAAAATGAGCTGCCTCTTTTTTCTCCGCTTTTGGAGGTTTTACCCGCGCTGCCGGATTACTCAAAATACATTGCCATTGTACGGCAGTATTCAGGATTGCGCTAATTAACCTGTGATGATGTCTTATGGTCTGGCCCGAAAGTGTCCCGGCTTCCTGGGCTGTGAAAAGATCCTCACGTTTCATTTTTAAAGCGGAACTTAAAGCTTCAGCCACTTTGGAGGTTATTGAATGGCCGGCGCGTACACTGCTTATAGTATTTGTGCATACCCTGGATAGTCTGCTTAAATCAACCAATTTCAATTTTTTCTGTTTAAGTAAATTTATAAACTCGGGTTTTGCGGTATGCTTCACATCACGCCTGATTCCCTTTTCCCGGAGGTTTTCATAAAATTGCAGTAAATGGGCAGGCTGCAGTTTTTCTAGTTTGATATGGCCCATTGCCGGCAGGATCCTTGTAAGTAAGTCTTTGTAATGGCTTAACGTCTTTGGCGCTAAATTAACCTCTGCATAATCCTTTAACCAGCGTTCGACGAAATCAGAAAAAGTTATTTTGCCGCCGTCCAGGTACAATCCGGTTTCTACTTCCTGCTCAAAGAGGGCAGCCTGCTTTTGGAGCTCTTTTTCGATTTTTTCAAGCTGTTTCGGTGTGGGGCTTTTGAATATGAGGCTGGGATCTAATGAAATCGTCTTCCTCTTGGTCAATTTTTCCCCAGTGCCGTTATACCCACACGATACCGTTACCCGATATGAATTTTCTCCCCGTTTTACAATGGATGCCATAAGATTATTTACCTCCTTCTGTATTCAGTTTTATCTTCTTGCCGTTTATACATTTAACTACACGGTAGCTATTTCCGCAATTATCAGAACAATATTTCATATTTTTTCTGTGTTTTAAAAAAGGTTTTTTACAATTTTGGTTTTTGCATTCCGCTAGCCCGTTTTTTTCATCAATAAGTTTTAAGGCATACAGAATATCTATCATCTCTAATAAACTATCGGCTTTCCAATTCAAATAAGCTTTTCTTATTTCATCAAAATGAACATACAAATCAATATTTCTGATTTTAAAGCGACAATCAAATATCTTGCGTATATATTCATTATCAGGCAGGTTTTCGATTTCTTTTATACGCTTAAAATCTTCTATGTTTTTAAAGTTAGTATATAAATCACATGCTTTTTTAGCTATCCAGCTGACGCATTCAGAATAATTATTATCATATTGTAAATGTTCATCTTCGTTATGGCGATCTAAAGAAGGAGACTGTCTATTTAATAAGGGGAAATATTCACTAATATACTCCGGGAGTATTTTTTCCTTAGTATATTCTCCATTATCATCCCGGAGAAATATTCTCCTTTTCTCTTTTGAATGTACTCTAAACCTGGAATACTGAACAAATGTAAGAAACCCAAGTAAGCCGTATTTCCTAACAAGGCTTAATGCTCCATTCATTTTTAGATTGTTTTCTAACCCTTCAAAAATTAACTTACCATACTCAAGATAATCTGTAATTAATCTATCACCTACATTACATGGGTTATATATTGTTCTTTCTGCTCCCTGTGCAGGAATAATATATATCTCATTTCCGCTTTTAAACGTCTCATACCTTGAGAATTTAAACCAAAATGCATTTTCCCCATAAAAAGTAGGCAACATAGGCAACCCTGGCAACAGATATATCCCCCTTCCTTTTTAAAAATTTATTTTAAAATTTAACGGTCATTAATGGTATTGTGATTTGAAACCATTATTGTCCTTGAGGTATACTTTACCAAGGTTGCAGACGCTTGTCAAGCGTCCGGCACATTTAGTTAAAAAAAGGGGGGTAAAAGTGTGTACAATACGCTGAATAAAATACTGACTGAGCGTAAGATTTCTAAAGCACAACTAGCCCGGAGGGCCGATATTAACCAGTCGGATATTTATGCGGTACTTGCGGGAAAACGTCCGGCTTTTCCTGCCTGGCGGCGGCGTGTAGCTGCGGTTCTGGGTGTTCCCGAAGGAGAGATCTTTCCTGAGAGTGAGGCGTAAGCATGGTAAGGATGAGAACGATCAACCAAGCTATTAGGGAAATCAAACAAGTAGATCCCGGAAGCTGCGTTTCTGAGTGGTGGCTCCGTAAATTAGTTAAGTCTGGAAATTTAAAATCCCATAGGGCTGGGAATAAATTCTTGCTTGACATGGACTATCTTGATGAATACCTTAAAAACCCGCCAACTACAGACAAACCCGAACTGCAAACCGGTATCCTGAGGCGGGTACAATAGCACTTCGAGGAGCTTAAAGATGCCAAACGTTGTAGAAAACAGCCCAATTGAATTAAGGCAAATTGCACAATGGGTTTGTTATAAAACTAAACCTAAAGACAACGGCAAGACTGATAAAATTCCCTATAATCCGAAAACCGGCAGGATGGCGTCAACCATTAACTCCAAAACTTGGGGAACATTTGACCAGGCTTTAACAACCTCCAAGAATGGCGGCGGTTATGCCGGCATTGGGTTTGTGGTTACTCCTGATATAAGAATTATCGGTATTGATCTGGATGGATGCCGCAATAAAGAGACTGGTGTTATTGAACTCTGGGCGCAGGACATCATAAATCAACTGAGTAGTTACACTGAAGTAAGTCCCAGCGGGACGGGCATCAGGATTTTCACGCGTGGCACAATTAACCTACCCGGCCGGCGCAAAGGAAAGATTGAGTGTTACAACTCGGGAAGATTCTTAACTGTTACAGGGAATCATGTAGAAGGTACGCCGATCGGCGTCATGGATAGATACGCCGAGGTTGACGCCTTTCACCGGGAATTTATAGCCCAGCCGGAGCAGGAAACAAGCCACCCGGATCCTTCAAGGGGCAGTGTGGATCTTGATGACGCTGATTTAATAAACAAAGCTTGCCTGTCTAAAAACGGGGAATTGTTTCTGAAGCTATTCTCGGGAGATTGGACAGGCTATCCTTCACAGTCCGAAGCGGATTTAGCCCTTTGTAATCTCCTGGCATTTTGGACCGGCTGCCAGGCTGATCAAATGGAAAGTCTCTTTAGACAATCCAGTTTAATGCGCGAAAAGGTTGATAAGCATCCTTCATACCTAAAAAATACTATCCAGAGAGCGATCAACGGCTGCACGGAAGTTTACACGGCGGGCCGGACAAGCCCTGAAAAGGATTTTGGCGGCCCGCTTGATTGGAACGCTATTATTGGCAGCGCTCAGGAATCAGAACAGGAATTGCAGGCTGACGCCGGTATCGAACTGGATGACCAGGATCTGATCAATCGAGCTTGCCGGGCCAAAGCAACTGGTGAACAGTTTGAAAAACTTTATTCCGGGGATTACTCAGATTATGAAGAGCAGGAAGAAGCAGACAGGAAATTTCTTGACCTGCTGGCTTTTTGGTCAGACAAGAACGCTGGACAGATGGAAAGAATTTTCAGGCAGTCCGGACTATGGCGGGAGAACATAGAAGATTTACCAGGACTGATCCAAACAGCTATTAAACACTGCCACAGAACCCACAAGGTTTATAACAAAAGTGAGCTACAAAAACGCCTCCAAACCTTTCGTCCTCACAAGAACGAGCGTTATCCAGCAACTGATATTGGTAACGGAAACCTATTTGCAGATTGCTTCAAGGGCATCGCACGGTATGAACCCACCCGGAAGAAATGGTTTGCATTCAACGGCAAAGTATGGAAACCAGACAGCGGCAACCTGCAGGCCATGCAGTTATGCAAGACGCTTGCTAACGAATTGATGATATATGCTTTGTCGATTCCGGACGATGGGGAAAGACAACTGTATATGGAGTTCGCAGGAAAATGGCAATCCCGGCATTACCGGGAAACCATTCTTAAGGATGCAACGAGCGTTTATCCCGTATCTATAGAAGAATTTGACGTCAATCCTTGGATTTTCAATTGTATGAACGGGACTTTAAACCTGGAAACCGGCGAATTTTATACTCACCGTCCGGGCGATATGCTGACGAAGCTATCTGGTGTAAATTACAAACCAGGGGTACGGTGTTTACGCTGGGAGCAGTTTATTGGTGAGGTGATGGAAGGCGATCGGGATAAGGCAGTTTTCTTCCAAAAGAGCCTGGGTTATACATTGACCGGCGACACCCGGCACGAATGTTTCTTTATACTATACGGTCCTCTAAGCCGCAACGGGAAAAGTACAGCAATGGAAACGTATCTGCGGCTTGTGGGTGACTACGGGAAGACGGCAAGTCCGGAAACGATAGCTCAGAAGCAGCACGCAGATAGCCGGGGACCAAGCGAGGATATCGCAAGCTTGGCAGGGGCTAGGTTCGTAAACTTAAGCGAACCCGATAAGAAGTTAGTCCTAAGCGCGGCGCAGGTAAAGACTATGACCGGGAGGGACAAGATTCGCAGCAGGTTCCTTCATGAAAATTCGTTTGAATTCTATCCTCAGTTCAAGTTGTTTATTAATTCGAATCACCTTCCGGTAATAGCTGACGATACCATATTCAAGTCTGGCCGGGTAAAAATTATTACTTTTGAGCATCACTTTGATGAGAATGAACAAGACAAGGGACTGAAGAATGAACTCACAAGTTCTGAAAACTTGAGTGGAATTTTGAATTGGTGTATTTCAGGACTGCACCTAATAAAGGAAACCGGATTTGATATGCCCGAATCCGTCATATCGGCAACGGCTGAATATCGAAGGCACAGCGATAAGATCGGGCGCTTCATTGATGACGAAATGGAGGCTGTCCCGTTAGCTGAAACCAAGACAAGTGATGCTTATACCAGGTATAAAACATGGTGTTCGATAAATGGTTATTATCCAGAAAATGCCATGAATTTTAAGGCCTTGTTAAGCGGCGTCGCCACAATTATAAGAAAGCGTCCACAGGAGGGCGGCGGAGCGACACCTTTAGTTCTTGGATACCGTCTAAGGCATGATTTTACTGGGTTTTAGGGGTATCCACAACCCCTTTGTAGCGGGTTGTAGCGGGTTTTACGGGTCGTTTTAAAAATGCCTCTCGTATAGAAGCTACACATAAAAGTCGCTACAACCCGCTACATAATGAAAAAAGCCTTTATCACCAAGGCTTCAGAGGCCAGGGAGGTTGTGGTTATCATGTAGCGGGTGTTTGGCAAAAAATGTATTCAAAATGGAAAATAAAGTAATCAAAAATCACTGTGGAAATATAGAAACTCATAAAAAAATCAGGAGGCAGTCAATGACCTTTAACGAGATGACCAAGACAGAACCGAGACTAAAGCAGCTTTATAATAAGGCCCGCATGGTTGACGGATCGGGGAAACATTTCTGTGCGAATTATACCTGGTATGAACTTTTTAAGCCTCAATTGTTAGAC
>DOTD01000052.1 GCA_003513005.1 Desulfotomaculum sp. | reverse complement strand
CCCACCCAGGGCCGGGCTGCAGATATTCTTTCCCAGGTACAAACCCTTACCGTTATAGCTTGCGCCCCTCTACGGGCATCCTGTGCGGTCTGCTTCCAGTTTATAAAACTAAAATAGTTTTGTCAGGTGTAATAGGGATAATCTTATCATCAGGGACATCCGGGATAAGCGCCTTTAAGCTGTCCCCCGCTTCACTGATAGCAGGACAAGCGCCTTCCTCCAGCTCGGCCCAGCCGATACCTAAAAATTTCATTGTAGCCTGAATACGCTCAATCAGTATCGGGGTAATCTCCCTTTTCATGTTTATTAATTCAAAAGGTATGGTAGCAAGTTTCAGGCTAATGCCTGCCCAGGCCATCAGGACCTTCTCATCCCCAGTTGGAAGCCCATTAGGGAACCAGGTGTCGATTATCTCTTTTTCTGTAATGGCCATGTTATGCCTCCTCCACTTCATCCGGAAATAATTCTAAGATCTTCTCGCTGCCGTCGTGATGCTCAAGCCAGTCTATGACCTCATACTTTTCCAGCGGAACGATATTATCTGAGCTGCCGCCTGTGGAATTGTTTCCACAGTCAACGGAGTATTTGGTCAGTGCGCCGCCGCTCCCCAGGAGGAAGAAGCTGCCCTTTGGGGTACGATACAGATCCTCGGATAAATGATGAAAGTCACGGGGGGAGGAACCGTTCCAGTATTCATGGATTAACTTTGCCGTTGCCGTGTCGTAGACTTTGCGGTTGATAACTTTCTTTGCCATGGTAAATAAAAACCTCCTTTATTTTTTACCCCCAGGAGGTTATAATAAAAACAAGGTTAACCTCCTTAGTGGGGGTTGCTGGGAAGGAAGCTGGGTACTCTGCCAGGAGACAGCTTCCTTAGTTTTTGTTACCGTTTTTTCGTTCTAGCCACTGTTGTACTTTGTTCTGATCAAACCTTACGCTGTTTCCGTGTTTTAGAAATGGCATTCCTTCATTTCGCCATCGCCAAACAGTAGTAGGACTGATTTTAAGCAACTTACAAAGTTCTTTCTGTGTCAGATATTCCTCCATATTTCACCCCCTTCTATATCCTTTCATATCATATTATTTTATTAAGACGCTTGTCAAGCACCTGGGAAAATATTTTCGCAAAACCTCCTAGGCCCTGAGATTAATTTCTTGGTACAATTTTAGCCCAGAGAACTTTTCCGCAAATATCACATTTACCTATACTATGTTCGTCTTTATTTTTGTAAGCCACGTGATATATCTTCACACTAGATGTTTTTATATTTGGATCGCCATGTGTACAAAATAATATTGGAAGTGCTTCCCAAAATTCTCCACGATACTCCCAGTCTTCTAAATCTGTACTAAACTCAAAATCCTCAACAATTGAATGCTTAATTAGCCATTCAGGTGGTATTTTCTTTATCACACTTTTTGCCTCCTGCTTTTTTTATCCTATACTTCGACAAAAAGAGAGGCCTTCCCTTGACAAATATTCCGACACATTCCGACAAGTCATTTCGGATAAATTCATACGGCTGTCGGACGCCAGGGCCTCCCCGCCTTGATATTACTCACTTCCCCAAGGATACTTCATACCAGACAATTATTTTCAAGGCCTTACAGGGTAACCTCGAAGGCCTTTTCCCTTGAATACACAGCTGCAGCAGGGCAGCAGTCCTCCGGGGGAGCTGCGCTCTGCTGCCGATAAGTTTCACAGTTCATGCCTACAGCTTTGGCGGCAATGTCGGCTGATTGTTCATTGCGTTTAACTGGCACAAGATTTTGTGTAAGTTCAGTTGGCATTATTTCAGGTTGCTTTTTGTTTTGTTCATTTTTATAAAAGGACGGCGTAAAATTGCGCTGTCCGACTGTCAGATAATGTCGAAATATTTGTCAAGGTAAAAAGAGATTCTTGTCGAAATTCGTATATCAATAAAATAACTAATTTTAAGGTGGAAAGTAAGGGATGGAAACAATATAATGAATTAAAATCCAAAGGCTATTTTAATGGATTAATTGATCTATTGAAATAATTCTTAATGAGGAGATCCCCTTACCTGGCTGCTCTTGTCTTCACCGAAAAAAAATAACGCTCCCCGTTATCCTCGACCGCTGCCGGCGACGAATTCCACAAAGGTTCATAATGCCCCGGAAGAAGGATCTGATCAGCCAAACGATAAGCGCCATGTATCGGGCCAGCCGGGAAAACGGTTGGCGGGATGTTTTGTAAACTGTTTAAACAAAAACAGCCCCGATAAAACTTGGCCGGCTGTGGGCCAAGAACAGGCTTTGTTTATCAAGGCCTCTTTTTAAAAACAAGACTTAGGAGAGAAGGAATAAACTTTCTTTCTTGTTTAAAGGAACGCTGTCTTGAATATTTCTTTAGAGTTCTTGCGATATTATTTACCGTAGGAGTTGGTTTTTCCTTTACTATTTTCATTGCTAATCTATACATTTTCTTTTTAGGAGCTATGACTTCATAACCATTATCTTCAAGAAAAATAATTGTAGCCATCATGGCTGTTCTTTTGTTGCCATCATGAAAGCAATGATTTTGCACTAGTGAACGCATCAAAGTTGCGGCTTTTTGATAAATATCGCTATATAAATCGTTACCGTTAAAAGTCTGTTTTGGCTCTCCTAAAGCAGAAGACAATAAAGAGGAGCTCATCACTCCTCTTGGTTCCTTTTCATCATAATATTCACTAAAATAAGTATCGGCAACAATAAAATGAATAACCAAAACATCTGTTACATTAAGGTATTTTACGTCTTTAACGCTTAGACAGCTCCTTTAAATCTTTTTTAAAGCGCTCTGCCGTTTTAACTACCTTTTCAATGTATTGTTCCGTTACATTTATTTGCCAATCCCGAGTTAAGCCCAACTCTCTAAGCTGATGAGGGGGCAAATCAATATTATGTATTTTTTTGACAAATTTAGTAGTCATATTAGTTGCCTCCTCCTTATCATTTTTCTGATTAATTCTATTATAGAGGGACAACCACTTAATTGTAAAAGCCCATATTTGTTTAATCATTCTTTCATGGTTCCCCTATCTTTCTTAATCGGTTTATTTCTATTATTATGAACAAAATTTAAAAATAGTTTAATAAAAATAAATTATTTTTATATAAAAGGCCAGGCAAAAAAGCCCGACCGGGTATACAGAAGAAAGTAAACTGCTACTAATTACCTTTAAAACCTTACTCTGTAAGCCGGCGCTGCACAGACCAGGGACTTTCTGCAGCGCCTTTATAATTGTTGTCCTGCGACTATGAAGGCTGTAGAATTAAATTCAGGAACAGAAAAAAGGCGGAAGTTAGGACATTGTTTATGATAGATGATAAAGAACATAATATCCCTGTTTATAGCCCGGTTTGTACTTATTGCAAAAATTTATTTTCTCAGCCGGGCGAAAGGAAGTGCAACGCGTTTCCTAACGGAATTCCCTTGGATATCTGGCTGGGACTAAACAAGCATAGACAGTCCTTTCCAGGTGATAATGGTATAAGATTTGAGCCTCTTCTTATAGAAGAAGACTAATGCCTCAAAACCGCCCCCCTGTAAGGGCCAGGGGTAGGACTGCAGTACTGCAATTTGTACTGCAACCAGGATAAAATGTTATGAAATGACCTGATATAGAAAGGGAATTTCTGGTGCTAATAAACCGGAAATTTCCTTGATTTATCTGCACACTTAACACGGCAGGAAACGAAAAAGAATGTAATAAAACGGTAATTCCAGGACTCGAAATCGAGTAGGCGGTTAGTACACGCGGGGGTTCCATTGATCTGGTTACTATTAAGAACAAGTTGTTGCAGGTTGGTGGCGTATTCAAGACCAGTTAAATCCTGAATTTCACTGAAACGAGCAATAAGGCTTGTCAACCCTTCCATATCCGTGCTAGTAATGTCTCCAGTGGGCTTGTCCAGGGTGCCCCGTACGGCTGCTTCCAGGTTGGTGTCATTAAAGTGTACTATAACGGCGGATTCATCGAAAGTACCGCCTATAATATGGCTGCTGTCGCTTGGAAACTAAAACGTGCTTCCGGATCCAGCCCCTTCACTTCGGGGCAGCCGAAGACGAATATCGCCGGGCCTTGATCTGTATCAACAAAGAAACATTCTGCCATGGTTACCTGCCGATAAGAATCCAGCTTTTCAGCGGCTTTATCGTTCCTGAATATCGTTGTATGCAAATGATTTCACCTCCCCTCTTCTTTGAGCTCTTCTAGGATTCTGCCGCAGCGGTGCGCGTTTATCCGGAGATGGGTGTAAAAATTCTCGTCATGCTGCTTGTCTTGCCAAATGTTTTCTTTGGTTATCTCCTCCGGTGTCCGTTCCCGGTTAATAATCTCCCCGATTTTCACTCGATCTCCCAGCGGTTTGAGCATATTGAAATAGTCTGTCTCAGTTAACCCAATCAAGCTTCTTGAACTGCCCGTCAAATAAATGTGACTGTATTCGTGGATTAAAACACAGAATAAAGCAATCTTAATATTCCTGACCTGCAGCCAGGACAAACCATCGAATTTCAAAAAACCATTAACTGCTATTGCTTTATTAAGGGCTTCCACAAGGTCCCTAAGATTTATGTATATCCAGTTAACACCCTTTAACGATGTTGCCCAACCGGATTCCGGCTGATTTTGATATTCCTTGCAGTCAATGAGAAGGTTGGCCGGGATGCCTAATTCAGCGCCAATAAGGGCAAATAAGGTTCTTACGTATGCTTTAGAAATAATATCTTCCATCTTGTTGCTCCTTCACTTGTCTCTGTAACCAGGGCCTCCCAGAGCGGGGGTACAGTTCCCCCCGCTCTAAGAACGGCCTGGAACTATAAGGGGTTGTTTATATAATCGCAGGGCTTTTGTATAACCCGCGGTAATCGATCACGGTCACACCATAG
>DOTD01000051.1 GCA_003513005.1 Desulfotomaculum sp. | reverse complement strand
CGGTGGGGGGCGTAGACGGCCTTCTCACATTCAACAAAAGTTGGAAGTGGGGTGAAGGTCGGGGGGCTACCCGACATCACTTGCGAACCGGTATAGCAAACCTGCCCCTGCACGGGCGCCATTGTCCCCGCTGGCTGTTCGAGCGGATGGTAAAACTCAGTTCGGCCATTATCGAAGCGGTGATAGAAGAATACGGGCCTGCCGAGGTGCTGGAGCGGCTTTCGGACCCCTTCTGGTTCCAGGCGCTGGGGTGTGTGGTGGGATTTGACTGGCATTCATCCGGCCTGACCACAGTATTGTGCGGCGCCTTGAAGGAAGGGCTGCGGCCAAGGCAGCGCCATCTGGGCCTTTATCTTGCCGGCGGGAAAGCCCTTGCTTCCCGCAAAACCCCGGGGGAAATAGAGGAGTATGCAGACCATTACGGCCTGGCCGTCGATGTCGGGGCGCTGCAGTACGCCAGCCGGATGTCCGCCAAGGTTGACAACGCGGCTTTACAGGACGGTTTCCAGATCTATCACCACGTTTTTGCCTTTACAGCCGACGGCAGATGGGCGGTGGTTCAGCAGGGGATGGACCGGTCCAGCGGCTGGGCCCGGCGCTATCACTGGCTGGGGGAAAAAGTGGATACTTTTATCCGCGAGCCCCACTCCGCCGTGTGCGGTGAAACGGTGAAGCAGGTGCTGAACATGGTTGCCGGGGAAAGCGCCGCAGCCAGAGATGCTTCGCTGTACCTGGCCGGCAGGCCCGATGAGGTTGTAAAAATCCTGAAAAAAATTGCGGACATGCCTGTTGACAAATTGAAGGTTTTAAACCTGCCGGCCGGACACCCCGTGCCCGGAGCGGGCCGCATTAAAAAGAACCTGGACAGGCTTTACGATATCCAGCCGGCTTCTTACGAAGGCCTGCTGGCGGTGGAAGGTGTGGGACCGGCCACTGTGCGGGCCTTCGCCCTGGTTTCCGAAGTGGTTTATAATGCCGCGGCCAGCCGGAGGGACCCGGTGCGCTACAGTTTCGCTCACGGGGGCAAGGATGGCCACCCCTTCCCGGTGAACCGGCAGGATTACGACCGGTCCATCTCCCTCCTGGAAAACGCCCTGCGCCGGGCCAGGACCGGGGACACGGAAAACGTCAAAGCGCTGAAAAGACTGGCTGCTGTAGCCGCCGGACTGAAGGTAACCTGAGTCTTTACTTACTTTGCACTGGAGCAGTTGAGAGAAATCTTACCAAGAATTGATGGTGTTCAGGTTGTCAAATGATGACACTAACAGCCAAAGGGCTTATATTCTCAAAAGTATCAAGTTATTGAACAAGATAAAACTGTACTATAGGGGCATCCAGCAACAAAGAGCAGCTTTTTACAAAATTGTCGAAAGCCTGAGAAAAACATATAGGCATTCACCAAATTTGTTTAGCAAACCCGACATTAAAATGATAAAATATTTAGTTGAATATGTAAATAATTATAATAATAAACTAGAGTTTAATAAAGAAAAAGTGTTTAACAGAACAGCCCATGATTTAACCAAAGGAACGGTTATTTTGCATAAGACTGATTATTATGTCGGAGTTATAGTTGATTCATATAATAAAACAAAAAAGGAAGCAGACAAAAATCAAAATATTGAAAAAGAATATAAAATATTTATTTCTGAAAAAGAGGTACGTTTTGCTTCTTCTATTAACCTAATTGTTCTGGGTTCATCCATGATTTATCATTGTAGTAATTGTAACGGCCTTATATCCATCTTTTCAAAGAGATGTAAGAAATGCCACTGGCGGATATGTCCGTACTGTAGTTTTTGTAAATGTAATTACACCACGACCTCAAAACCGAAAAAGAAGCAGGCTATCAGAAAAATTACAGGTATAATGATATCTCAATGCGTCAATTGTCAAAAATTCGGATGTGAATCTTGCCCGGGTTCGAGTGAGACTACGAGCAGTTACCGTAGAAGAGCCGTTTTCTGTCCATCGTATAGTCCACGACATAAAATACCGTAAATTTAAGCGGTCATCAATTTGTTTTATACTTTCTTAAAGTTCCTTGCAATTCATCCTTAAGTAGTTTTTTTCTTGACTGTTCTGATATAATTATCCCATCGTGGAAAAATTATTGTACCGCCCCAAGTGCAATTCAAGTAAAGTATTCAATGTCAGTTGGTGGCATCTGTCTTTATTTTCCTTTGTGGTTATTCAATTTTTGATGTTTTTGGGCCTCGCATTTCTTCCCTTGCTGATAATTGCGCTTGTGCTTTTGCTCATTCCCATAGTCTTTCTTTTCTTAAAAAACTTTTATTGTTGCCTGGATCGTAACAATATCTGGTATTACGAAAAGATTGTTAGCTAATTTTCCAGTTCTTCTTGATACTATGTTTAAATGTTCTCCATGCGCAGCATCACCAACTCATCTTTCAAGCCGTGGCGTAAAAGGTCCAGGCGGCCGGACACCGCCGGCAGGCTCTCCGCGGCCGGGCGTTTGATCCGGAACGGGAACAGGGCCGTACTCTCCACCAGTTCCTCCAACGGCGCGCACCCGTTGGGCCGGGTATGCAGGGACGCTTCAATCAGCCACGAAGCAATTCGGGGATCCTCGATGGATAAAGACAGCCCCTGTCTGTAAACTCCTTTCGTATCTGTTTCGCTGAGCACGCCCCAATTAATGAAAGAGCGCGAGCCAAGCGGCGGGCTGCTCTCGACACCGTCTCCCGCTCCCCGTACTGCTCCCGTATCCGCCTTTGGATGTGCGCCGCGGCCGCCGAATCCTGAAGTTTTAAGAAGCGGCCGGCGTGACTCGCGACTTGTGCCCAAAACGGGTAAACAGCCATGACCATTCCCCAATGAACCGCCAGGCGGTCCGGGCGGGGGATAGTTTTAAGCAGTTCAAGGCCGTCGGCCCGCAGGGCGTCGAGTCCGAGCGGCGACTTAAGCCAGACCTTCATTAAAATTGTGATAATCTTCTCGCGGTTGCCATGTGCGGCCTTGCCGCCCACGGACACCTTGTCTTTTAAAAGTTCCTGCAGCGCTTCATTGACGGCGGACTTGCCGTTTCCCGCCAGGACGAGGTTCGCGGTAACTTCGAGCCATTCCAGGCGGACTCGCTGACTGAAGCCAATTTGATTTGTACGGCCGTTCATATCTTTTTCCTTTCGATCCGGATAAAGGGAACAATAATCTCTTCAATGGAAATACCGCCGTGGCTGACAATGCGTTCTCCCTCTAGGACGAATGCCTGCCGGGCGGGGGCAATCAGCGGCAGGAAGGTATCCGGCAGGCCAACCGGCGCCCATTCTAAAGCATCCGGAAAACGCTCCTTCACCTTATCCCGCAAAAGCCTGCCGGAATAGATGCGCACCCGCTCGCCGCGCAAGTCGGCCGCCGCGCCTTCGGCGGGGCGTCCGCAGCCCTCAGCTTCAATATTGCCGTGGTCGGAAGTCAGAAAGACATTAAAACCCCGGTTCAGCAGGAGATCTAAAAGCCGGGCCAGGTAAGGTTGCCGGGCCCACTGGCGCACTTGATTATGCATGCCGGCAGCGCCGAGTTCCATGCCGTGCATAATTTTATCCACCTTGTCGATAACCAGGCCGGCGACTCTCACCTCAGGTTGGGAGATAAGCTCCCCCGTGCGCTCCAGGCTGCCGTCACCCAACCCCCTGGCGTAAACGGCCCCGTTCGGCGCAAGCCCTTGATACGCCCAGAACTGCGCCCACAGGGCCTGCTCCTTGTCGGTGGTCTGCAGGATGTCTGGAAAGAACAACGGGGGCCTGCCGGCAAAAGCAGCCTGGCGCGAGACTGAGGTAAGCGATGGAATCCAGGCGAATATAGCGTTTTCGCGAAAGAGCAAACCTGGCCGCCGTACTGCCAGCGTCCCCCGAACGACAAGCCACTGGTCAAGAGAAAGCCCGTCCACCAGCAGCAAGGCCGCTTTGGAGTTCCGGGCCTCTGCTATGTGACGCGCCAAAAACCGGGGCAGGTGGTGAAGCATGACCGGGGGAACGGGCGGCATGTTGATCAGTCCGGCGTACCGCCGTAACAGCCAGGCGGTGAACGCGGCGTCCGCCTGTGCTTGCAGGGCCTTGATGCTTCGGGCAACTTCTCCACGGGGGGCGTCTTTTCCGCCCGCCGAAAGCATAGCGCAGGCAGACTGTTCATGCTCATGGGTGAGCAGATTCAATTCCGCCCACCCGCGAGCAAAGTTGAACCACTCCCCGTGCCTGGCGTCTTCAGCCGGAAGGGAGGATTTAAGGGTGTCGATGAGCCTGGTCAGGCGACAGCGCCGGTCCCCGGTTTCACCGGTGCGAACGCCTGCGCCCGCCCAGGTTTGCGACAGTATGTCCGCGCGCTCGTGGGATACGGAGTGCAAAAGCCCCTCCAGGAACAGATTGTCCAGGTAAACCCGGATATCGTGGTGATCGAAGGGCAAATCGTGAGGGCCGTCGATAGTTAAGCCGTACGGGTTTTTGTCCTCTTGCACGGCAGATTCCTTTTTCCCCGCCAGACGGTCGAGAAAAACCGGCCAGCGCTCCTGCAAAAACGCAAAGAAAGCTTCCCGGTCCGGGACGATCGTTTCCAGCGGCCAGCCGTCAAAGGCGTTGTTTTGGCGCAGGAGTTGGATGAAGCGTTCGTCGAGCACTGCCGGTATGCGCTGTCCGCGGTAATGACGCCTGAGCAGCGCGCCGAGCAGGCCGGAGGGCTGCTTGATGAGATCGGGCGCGATTTCAAAGACGTGCCGGAGGACGAACTCCTTCGTAGCGTTGTCCCCGATCGGCCCGGGCGCGTATTTTTTCTGGGCGTCATATAAGGCGTCAAGGTCGCCACGGTCCAGGGCCGATATAACCGGGTGGCTGAGATTGGGAAATATGTCGCCAAGGCTGAAAGAAAGCCTGCGGCCCGCCTGCAGCAGATCAAACGGCAAAGAGTCCAGACCGCCGGCCGGGGCGTGCAATACAACCACCAAGTCCGTCTGTTCGCCCTTGTCCCAGCGGGAACGGAAATTCCATTCATAGGCATAGCGGAATTCGACGCGATCCACGAAGGTGATCAGTTCAAAGCCCCGCCCCCGGATGCTTTCAAGAATTTGTTCCTCCAGCAACAGGGAGTCCGGGTCGGCCGCCAGGGTGAGCCGGGCGACCCCGGGGGTAAACTCCTTGAGGATTTCATCGCGCCAGTTGGTCATGGGTATCTCCTTATAGACGCAGGCAAAAGGATTCGACTAAAAGCGCTTTGCGCAGGTCGGCAAAATATCGGTTTCGCGCCAGAATCCTTATCAATAAAACTTCTTACGGAGTTCATCAAAAACTTCATCTCCTGGTATAGTTTGGACTTTACCAGTTTTATTTTCCCCAACCCTTCTTTCGGCTTCTTTTGCTCATAATCCGTCTATTTCTTTTTGTGTTGAATATAAGCTACTAAGAATCTTTTCAACTAACATAGTTTTGATGTCTACTGGTAAGGATTCAATTATTGAAATAAGCTCATTTGTTTTCATATCTCAAGTTCGCCTCGCTTTTGGAATTATTTAGCCCCATTTTCACTTGATCGGGGAATTAATTTTAGCCTCTAATACCATTGTATATTGAAAGAAAAGGAGCCAGCAAGCTTTCTTTTAACCTTTACATCTTCCTTGAGGATTTCATCGCGCCAGCTGGTCATGATTGTTATCCTCCAGCGACCTTTTCAGGGCTTAAGGCTATGGATACGGGAAAATCTTTAAGATTCGAGGTGACTACCTTCTTCCCCTGCACCGCCGCTGTAGCAGCGATAAAGCTGTCGGCCATGCCCATAACCTTGCCCTTTTCCGCCCATTCCCGCCTTAACGTTGCGGCGGCTTCAGCGATTTCCCGGTTGATCGGGATCGTTTCCCAGTTTTCGAGAAGAGATTTAATTGCTTTCTGAGCCCTGGCTGTCCGTGCTCCGGTCAAGAGCTCATGGTAAATGATTACATTAGTAAAGGCGGCCCCAGATAATATCGTTTCTTCCAGCCACGCTGTAACTCTTGGTGAAAGCCTACCGGTGAGGTGGTCAATCAACACACAGGTGTCAATCAAATATCCCATGGCGAGACCCTATCTTTTTCGCGTATTTTTTCAACCCATTCCGCACCCGTATTCGAGGACCATTCAGGCGCGTCCTCGGGTTCTAAAACTCCCCGGGTTTCTATAAAAGATTTCACCTGCATCTCACGGCGTAATTTTTCAGCCACCGCATTGACAATGAAACTGTTCCGGTTGACGCCACGGGATTTAAGATGTGCGGCCATTTGTTCCACCACTCCCGCTGGAAACCTGATATGGAGCATTCTTGTCTCGGGCATAATGCAACACCTCCTGTTATATGATAATATAACAGATAACTGTTAAGAATACAATTGCGTTTCCGAAATGGCAGCGCATTTCGCAGACCCGCTGGGTAAACAGTCCTTTCGGGGTCAATTTTAGATGAAGAAAAGGGGTCAGATCTATTTTACGAAGTAAATTCGGGGCAATAACCAGCATCCGTCTCACCAGCCCGCTCAGATTAAGCTCCCGCATGATGAGCCCTGTCTCAATGGTATTGCCCAGGTCCACCTCGTCCGCCAGGAGATAGCGCACATGGTCGTCGGTGGTGGCCCGGGACAAGGCCCGGATTTGGGGCGGCAGCGGAATGACAGCGGATTCGATGAGCACATCCTGTTCCAGCGACATTCCCAAGATGTTTTTTCATTGAAACAACTTATTACTACTACAGCGATGGATCTCT
>DOTD01000050.1 GCA_003513005.1 Desulfotomaculum sp. | reverse complement strand
TCATTTTTTATATCAATTATTCTGTGATATATTATTTTTTATCTAAGACCATCGCGAAGCGATTTCGTTCTTCTTGTGTATTTTTGGTTAATACACAAGAACCGTCCCCTTGTATTCTTAAGTTAACCCGGTAGGCATGGTTTTACTGAATTTTTTTATTTCATTTTATTTATTATAGCGTCAGCCATTTCGCTTGTTGATGCGCTCCCGTGAAGGTCATATGTTAGATGCGCTGCTTCAACAAGCACCTCTTCAACCGCTTTTGTTATCCGTTCTGCGGCGTCATTTTCCCCAATATGCTTGAGCATCATAATACCGGAGAGAATAATCGCCAGCGGATTTACCCGGTTAAAACCCGCATGCTTCGGCGCACTGCCGTGCACCGGTTCGAACACCGCAGCGTCGAAGCCAACGTTTGCGCCCGGAGCAACACCCAGGCCACCGACAAGTCCAGCGCAAAGATCGCTGATAATATCACCGTAAAGATTGGGAGTAAGCAGAACATCATAATTCTCAGGCGTTTGCACGAGTTTCATACACATTGCATCAACAATCATTTCGTCAAACTCAATCTCCGGGTAATCCTTACTCACTTCCCTGGCGCATTCCAAAAACAGGCCGTCGGTAAATTTCATGATATTAGCTTTATGTACAACTGTAACCTTCTTACGGTTTTCTCTTTTGGCCATCTCGAAGGCGTGGCGGGCTACCCGTTCCGAGGCCTCCCTGGTAATAATCTTAATGCTTTCAGCGGCATTTTTACCTACCCTGTGCTCAATACCCGCATATAAATCCTCGGTATTCTCCCTTACCACAATAAGATTAACATGCTCGTAACGGCTCGAAATACCCGGCAAACTTCTTGCAGGTCTTATATTTGCATACAGGTTAAGTTCCTGACGCAAGGCCACGTTGATACTGCGGAAACCAGTTCCTATCGGTGTGGTAAGAGGCCCTTTTAAGGCCACCCGGTTTCGTTTGATTGATTCAAGAACATGTTCCGGCAAAGGTGTGCCGTATTCACCGATAACTCCTGCTCCCGCCTGAACAATTTCCCATTGTATATCTATACCGGTAGCCTCAATTACCCCGCGGGCTGCCTCGGCTATTTCAGGACCAATACCGTCCCCCGGAATTAAAGTAATTTTGTGTTGAGCCACTTCAATGCCTCCAGCTAATTATTTATCTTTTCTATTCAAAGCTGAAACCGCCATACTTTTTGAAATGGGCGCTCAAACCACCGTCGTTTAAGATTTTAATCATCACATCAGGCAGCGGTTTGATAGGAATGGAAACGCCGCTGCTTTTATTTTTGACAAACCCCTGAGAAAGATCAACTTCCAAAACATCACCTTCACCAATCAGATCAGTATCACATTCAACAACCGGTAAGCCTGTGTTTATTGCATTGCGGTAGAAAATTCTGGCGAAAGATTTGGCCAGAACGGCGCTGATCTTGGCATATTTTACAACCAGGGGCGCCTGCTCCCGTGATGAACCGCAGCCGAAGTTGGTCCCGGCTACTATAAAATCTCCAGGTGTTACTTTATTGCTGAAATCGGGATCCAGATCCTCCATAACATGACTGGCTAACTCAACCATGTTAAGTGTTTTAAATTTATATTTACCTGAAATTATATAGTCAGTATTGATATCATTGCCGAACTTATGGGCATTGCCCTCGAAGAACATTTAAGTCACCTACTTTAGAAATTCTCTTTTTAGAAATTCTCTTGGATCGGTAATTCGTCCAGTAATTGCAGAAGCTGCGGCCGTTGCCGGGGAAGCCAAATAAATGTAAGCTTTTGAATTTCCCATCCGCCCCTTGAAGTTTCTATTGGCGGTTGAAATAACGACCTCGCCGTCAGAGGGCACACCATTATGTGTTCCGACGCACGGGCCGCAACCCGGTGTTACAAAAGCAGCCCCGCTTTCGACCAGTGTTTCAACGATTCCTTCTCTTATCGCATCCAGCATTATTTTCCTTGAAGCCGGAGCTACAATGAGCCGGATATCTTTATTGCATTTCCGGCCTTTTAAAATTCCGGCGGCGATTCGCAAATCCTCCAGACGGCCATTCGTACAGGTTCCTATAACAACCTGGTTGATTACCGTACCAGATACGTCCCCGACCGGACAGACGTTGTCAACGGTGTGCGGCTTGGCCACATGCGGCTCAAGTTTACTCACGTCATACTCTTCAATTCTGAAGTATTTAGCGTCAGGATCCGGCTCCACAGGCTGATATTTCTTATTTGTAAAACTCTCCAGCCATGAAAAAGTTTTTTCATCTGCCGCCATCAGACCTGCTTTAGCGCCCATTTCAACCGCCATGTTGGATATAGTAAAGCGGGCGTCCTGGGAAAGAGCTGAAATGGCCTGCCCTGTATACTCTACCGATAAGTAGGTTGCGCCATCTGCAGTTATCTGGCCTGTTAGATATAAAACTAAATCTTTTGAATACACGCCTGGAGGAAGTTCTCCATGGCAGATTATTTTCAAAGTGTCAGGTACTTTAAACCACATTCGCCCTGAGATTAGAGCAGCGGCCAAATCCGTCGAACCGACACCTGTTGAAAAAGCGTTTAAGGCGCCATATGTGCAGGTATGTGAATCCGCGCCGATAACCAGCGAACCGGGTCCCACAGCGCCTGTTTCCGGTACAAGCTGGTGGCAGACTCCCTCCCCAACGTCGCAGGTATATATTCCCTTTTGCCGGGCAAAATCTCTCATCATTTTATGGAGTTCTGATACGCCCTCGTTCGGGCTGGGAGCATTATGATCAATCACAAAAATAACTTTTCCGGGATCAAAAATCTTTTCACCCCCCATTTCCTGAAACGCCTTTATTGTCAAGGGGGAGGTACCATCCTGGCCCATAATATAATCTACTTCCGCAACAACAAGATCGTTTGCAAATACCTGGGAATTACTGTGTGAAGAAAGAATTTTTTCAATAATTGTTTGACCCAACTTGATACCTACTCTCCAAAATAATCTTCATATATATACATTAATTCTTTATCAAACAGGGGGCGTTTTAAAGAAACACAATATGACCTGACTTTGGCAAGAAGCTCCTGTGCCTTAAATTCACTAAGGTGAATACCGTATTCCGCAAATTTAGCCTTCAAAGCCGCTGTGCCAGAATGCTTCCCTATCACAATCTGACGCTGCAAACCAACCTCTTCCGGGTGGAAGGCCTCATAAGTTTTAGGATTCTTCATCATTCCGTCCGCATGAATACCTGACTCGTGGGCAAACATATTAGTACCCACGATGGCTTTCCAGGAAGGAAGTTCCCTTCCCGACGCGCGGGAGACATAATCAGACACCTCGTGAAGCATCTCCGTTTTAAAACTTAAATCCATTTTCAGGATGTGCTTTAAAGCCATCACTACTTCTTCCAATGCAGCATTGCCGGCCCGTTCGCCAAGACCGTTAATGGTTACGCCAACATAGTTTGCGCCTGCCTTTACACCGGCTACTGTGTTTGCCGTTGCCATACCGAAATCATCATGAGTATGCATTTCAACCTCTATCTGCGCTTTTTCAATTATTGTTGAAACGCGTTCAAATGTTGTAAACGGATCAAGTATTCCAACCGTATCGCAGTAGCGCAAACGATCCGCGCCGGCCTCTTTGGCAGTCTTTGCGTATTGGATGAGAAAATCCATATCCGTGCGGGAAGCATCCTCGGCGTTTGCGGAAATGTACATTCCATGCTTTTTTGCAAACTCCACGGCTTTAACCATCTTTTCCAGAACCCACTCGCGGCTTGCCTGCAGCTTATACTTGATATGAATATCTGACGTAGAGATTGAAATAGCCACAGCATCTACGCCACATTCCAGAGAAGCTTCGATATCGCTGATTACCGGCCTGTTCCAAGCCATAATGCTTGCCTTTAATCCAGCCCTGCAAATACTGGTTATCGCTTCCTTCTCATCGCCACCCATGACAGGTACGCCGGCTTCAATCTGGTGCACACCCATTTCGTCTAAAAAACGGGCAATTCTTAATTTCTCCCGGTTTGCAAAAACAACCCCGGCAGTTTGTTCACCATCACGCAAAGTGGTGTCAACAATAGTAATTTTCCTTTCATTCATGCCAATTCACCTCTTTTTATAGGTCGAGATCTTTTTCGCTTAAAAATATACCATGAAAACAGTCAGCTGAAAAGTTGTTTAACTATTAAATATTGTATACATTAAACTAATTACCCTTACCCTCATTCTGTTTTAATGAAGACTGTCTTCTAATTTCCACCCCCATATATTCATAAGAACCTTCCAATCCTGTGTTGATTTTTTTGATCCCGACCACTGTTTCCCGAACAGGAAAGCTTTTCAGAATGTCGCTTGAGATCTCCTCGGCCGCCGCCTCAAGGAGGTTATAAGACCGGCAGGTTATCTTTTCTTTAACAATCCCGAAAACCCGGCTGTAATCAACAGTAAGGGAAATATCGTCTTCACGGCCAGCCTTTTTTAAATCAAGATATAATTCGACGTCTACCACAAAGTTTCCTCCCAGTTCCCTTTCCCGGGGCGACACCCCGTGATAGCCGTAAAATTTCATTCCTTTAAGGATAATCCGATCCATTATTAATCCTTTCCAAAATTCCGCCTTACAACAGCATCCGCCATCTTTACCACTCGCGCCATTTCTTTTACATCGTGTACACGCACTATATCGGCGCCCCCGGCAATTGATAGAGCAACTGTCGCTGCTGTGCCTTCCAAGCGCTGATCCACAGGAAGATCGAGCACTTTGCCGATAACTGATTTACGGGATGTGCCTACCAGAACCGGCCTGCCCAAACAAGCCAGCTCCGGCAGTTTTAATATTGCCTCCAGGTTGCCTTCTGCGGTTTTTCCAAAACCAACCCCCGGGTCTATGACAATCGCGTCACGGTTAATACCTGCTGCTTCAGCTATATCCATGCTTTCCCTGAAATAGTGAACCATCTCGCCTAGCATGTCTTTATATTCCGTTCCCTGCTGATTATGCATGATTATAACCGCTGCTTTATATTGGGCGACAATACCCGGCATTTGCGGATCTCCCCTGAGGGCTTGCTGATCATTTACTATCTGGACTCCCATTTCCAGGCTCCGGCGCGCCGTTTCAGCCTTGCTGGTATCAATTGAAACAGGTACGGGTATCTTTCCCGAGATCCTTTTCAATACCGGCATAACTCTTTTCAGTTCTTCCTCAAGAGATACGGCTGTATAACCCGGTCTGGTTGATTCACCACCCACGTCGATTATGTCAGCGCCTTCCTCAACCATTCGGAAGGCCCGTTCTTCCGCCTTCCCGGGGTCCAGATAAACCTCCCCGTCAGAAAACGAATCAGGAGTAGTATTTAAAATACCCATTAACAGAGTACGTTTCCCGAGATAAAGATCCCTATCCTTACATGACAGTTTGGCCGGCCGTTTCTCCAGATTATCCAGTACTTCTTCAATCTGATCCGCAAGTTTGGGCAAACCGAAAGCCTGCATTTTAAGTTTCAGCAGGACAGCTTTATACTGACTTGAAGTTCCCATTAAAACAACATCCGTACTGGAGGCGCTGCCGTCAATTACCCCCCTGCTCACCGCTGCTTCTGCGCCCCTGGCCAGCATTTCCTGCTTAAGAATGTTGGCCTGCACAGGAGTTAAACCGTTTAATTTAAGCACACGAAAAACACCCTTGGGGGCCATCAAGCGACCCCCAAGTTTGTCCGCGCCTATTTCAAAAATTTGTGCTAAAGCTTCACCTTCGTTGTTAAAAAACAAATTTCTTACTTCCATTCAACCCTTACCTTATATTCTTCTTATTTAACGACTATATTAACAAGCTTGCCCGGCACAGGAATCACCTTGACAATTTGTTTTCCCTCAATAAGCTGTTGGATCCGTGGCTGCGCGAGCACATACTCGGACATCTCCTGAGCCGAAACTCCAGGATTAATTGTCATCCTTTCTTTAATTCTTCCGTTTACCTGGATGACAATCTCCACCTCTTCTTCAGCCATTGCCTCCAAATCATATACAGGCCAGCTCTGCTTGTGAATGCTTTCCTTCCCGCCGATCGCCTCCCATAATTCTTCGGTAATGAATGGCGCAAATGGCGCTAACAGCAACAGCAAGTTTTTAACGGCCTCTTTTAAAACTTCGGGTTTGTGATTTCCGTTTTCTTCTTTATATTTATAGATTCCGTTAACGAGCTCCATAATCGCGCTTACCGCCGTGTTGAAGTTAAACCTGTCCGATATATCATCCGTAATTTTTTTGATGGTCTGGTGCGTTAAACGGCGCATTTGTCTTTCATCAACCGTTAGGTTCCGGACAGGAACCTGGTCGGATATGCCTGATAAACTATCCGCTAAAGGTACGACCAACCGCCAAAGACGGTTTAGAAAACGGTAGCACCCTTCGACACCCTGGTCACTCCATTCAAGATCCCTTTCCGGTGGAGCGGCAAACAGGATAAACAAACGGGCAGTATCAGCGCCATAGTTTTTAATAATATCTTCCGGGCTGACTACATTTCCTTTGGATTTGGACATTTTTGCCCCGTCTTTGAGGACCATTCCCTGGGTCAGCAGGTTGGTAAAAGGCTCCATTACGTCAACCAGACCCAAATCATAAAGAACTTTGGTGAAGAAACGTGAATAAAGCAGGTGCAGAACAGCGTGCTCCACTCCGCCAATATACTGGTTAACCGGGAGCCACCTGTTTACTTTGGCTTTATCCCAGACTTTATTTTCTTCCCTGGGACTTGTATAACGGTAGTAATACCATGATGAACACATGAAAGTATCCATGGTATCGGTTTCCCTCTTTGCCGCGCCTCCGCAGCTGGGGCAGCTGGTCTGCAAAAAATCCGGACAATCGGCTAACGGAGACTGCCCTGTTGGTTTAAAAGCCACATTCCTGGGCAGTAAAACAGGCAATTGGTTTTCCGGAACCGGCACAACACCGCAGTTATTACAGTAGACTATCGGAATCGGGGCGCCCCAGTAGCGTTGTCTGGAAATCAGCCAATCACGCAGACGATAGTTCACTCTCCGGCCGCCAAGTCCTTTCTCCTGAAGGTAATCAGTAACGGTCTCTTTCCCTTTACCGCTGGTCAGCCCGTCAAATATTCCGGAGTTGACCATAATTCCTTCTTCCTCATATGCCTCTTCCATTGTTTCAGGTCCAAGTTCCTTCTCCGGCGGCTTTATAACAAGACATATAGGCAAGCCGTATTTACGGGCAAATTCAAAATCCCTCTGATCATGCGCAGGAACACCCATGACAGCCCCTGTGCCATACTCATACAGCACATAATTGGCTACCAAAACCGGCACAGTGGCGCCATTTAAGGGATTTATACAATATGCTCCAGTAAAAAGCCCTTCTTTTTCCGTATCAACGGATGTCCGCACTATTTCGCCCAGCCTGCTTACCCGGCTGGCAAATGAACGGACGGCGTCAGCCTGTTCCTTGCCTTCGATTAATTTTTCTACAAAGGGGTGTTCGGGAGCAAGCACCATATAGGTTACCCCGAAAATAGTGTCAGGACGGGTAGTAAAAACTGCTATTTCCTCATTGGAACCAGCCACAGGAAATTTGATTAATGTCCCTTCGCTCCGGCCAATCCAATGATCTTGCATTATCTTAACTTTTTCGGGCCATCCTTCAAGAAGAGTTAAGTCATCTAAAAGGCGGCGGGCATAATCTATAATTCTAAAAAACCACTGCTCAAGCTCCCTTTTTTCTACTTCCGTTTTGCAGCGTTCACAAACACCTTCCCCGACAACCTGTTCGTTTGCCAGGACTGTTGCGCATGAAGGGCACCAGTTTACTGCAGCCCTTTTCCTGTAAGCAAGCCCGCGGTTGTATAGCTGCAGAAAAAGCCACTGTGTCCATTTGTAATATCCGGGGTGAGAAGTAGCCACTTCACGGCGCCAGTCATAACTAAAGCCAAGCTGTTTTAACTGTTCCCGCATAGTGTTTATATTTTCAGTAGTCCAGTCGGCAGGATGAATATCGCCGTGTTTGATAGCAGCATTTTCGGCAGGCAGGCCGAAGGAGTCCCAGCCCATAGGATGTAAAACATCATACCCCTGCATGGTCTTAAACCTTGCTACAACATCACCGATGGAGTAATTCCTTACATGGCCCATATGCAGCTTTCCTGACGGGTAGGGAAACATTTCCAGACAATAGAATCCGGGACGCTCGCCAAAGTCCCCAACTCTGTATAAATCCCCGGCCTCCCATTTTTTAAGCCATTTTTCCTCAAGTTCGTGGTGATTGTACCTGTCTTTCAAATTTTTTTAGCCCCCTATAGCAAACAAGTAGTAACAGTTGTGGTTAAATTTAAAATTTTAAAAAAGCCGGGCATACTTAGCCCAGCTTTTATAAGTCCACTTTTAAAACTCATGGTGGAGCTGGCGGGAATCGAACCCGCGGCCTCTTCCATGCCAAGGAAGCGCGCTCCCGCTGCGCCACAGCCCCATCTGTACAGTCACTAAAACCTCATTATAAAGATATAATAGGAAAATGTCAATAAAATGTTATATTAGTTATACATGTTCATTGCTTTTTCAATGCCGTCGGCTGCAATGGTTTTTATCGCCTGCGCAGCTTTTTCAACCATCTGCTCAACAACCAGCGCTTCTTCGGAAGAAAAACGGCTCAATACCCAGTCCACCATTTCAAAATCTGGTTCCAAAGGCCGGCCTACGCCAACTCGAAGGCGAATAAAATCTTTGCTGCCAACCAGATCAATTATTGATCTCAGCCCACGGTGCCCTCCATCTCCGCCTTTTCCACGAATGCGCAGCCTGCCGAGAGGCAGGTCTACATCGTCGCAAATAACAATCAAGTCCTGATTGGACAGCCGGTACCAATGCAACAGGCTGACTACAGACTCACCGCTATTATTCATGTAGGTCTGCGGCTTAGCCAGGATAATTTTTTGCTCTTGAAACTCAGTGTTTGCCACCAAAGCCTTGCATTTCAAACGCCAGTTGGTTATATCCCGCTCCCGGGCTAACCAGTCGATTACCTTAAAACCAATACTGTGACGGGTATTGGAATAGGAATTTCCCGGATTACCCAAACCAGTTATTAAAAGCATTTTATATACCCTCGACAAGTAATGTCCAGACCATTATCTGCATATCAATAAAGCAAGGACAACTGTTTTATTATAAGGGGGAAGCAAGCAAAATGCGTAAGAGCAAACATTTAATAAACCTGCCGGTAATAAGCCTTCAAGAAGGTCAGCGAATCGGCAAGGTCAAAGGATTGGTAGTGGATCCATCCCGAAAATCCGTAGCCGCCTTGATTTTAGAAGAAAAAGGATTATTTAAAGAACAAAAATTTATTCCTTTTTGTAATGTCCGCAGCGTTGGAGAAAATGCCGTAACGGTTGAACAAGGCAACATAATCCAAAAAGGAGCTACACTACCCGAAATAGTAAAGTATTATAAGGACAAGATTGATGTTATCGGCTCCCGTATCGTCATGGAAAACGGAACCATTATAGGCCAGGTTAACGAATACTTTATAGAAACTCAGGATGGAAAAATTGCCGGTCTTGAAATATCTACCGGGATCATTAATGATCTGATGGAAGGTAAAGCATACTTGAATTCAGATTTTATCCGTACCCTGGGTAAGCAGGTTACCGTCTGCACAGATGATTCAAAAACCAATTTGATAAAAAATGATGACGGCATGCAGGAAAACATTCGGTCATTCGCCGGCAAAGCCGGCCAAACATGGTCTTTAACTCTTGAGAAAAGCCGCCGGTTAGGCTCTGCGATAGGCCGTCCTTTTAAGGAAAGATTTAAAAGATTAGATAAAACATCCGCCATCATAGATGAAAAAGACGAACTCATACCTGCTGATTCAACCGTGGAAGAAACTGAATCAAAAAAAGGAGATTAAAAATCAGTCAAAAAGCTTACTCACGGAAAGGTCCTCATGAATCCGGATAATCGCTTCCCCCAAAAGGGGAGCTACTGAAAGAACCTTAATTTTGCTTAGTTTTTTCTCGGGTGACAGAGGGATAGTATTAGTTACTATTACTTCGTTAATAGGCGCTTTCTCTAAAAGTCGGATGGCAGGGCCACTTATGACCGGGTGTGTGCAGCATACATAAATATCTTTCGCCCCCCATCTTCTTTTTAAAGCCTCGGCGCCTTGGGTAATTGTACCGGCTGTATCAATCATATCATCTATCATGATAACGTTTTTATCTTTTACATCTCCTACAATGTTCATTATTTCGGAAACATTCGGTTCGGGGCGGCGCTTGTCGATTATTGCAATTCGGGCGCCTATTCGTTCAGCAAGTTCCCTCGCCCTGGTTACACCGCCAAGGTCAGGTGAAACAACTATTACATTCTCCAGTTTTTGCTGCAGGAAGTACTGAGCTAAGATAGGCACACCCGGCAAATGATCCACCGGAATATCAAAAAATCCCTGGATCTGGCCGGCGTGCAGGTCCATCGTCACAACCCTCCGGGCTCCGCTGGCTGTGATTAAATTGGCCACAAGCTTGGCTGTGATTGGATCGCGGGCTCTTGTCTTTCGGTCCTGACGGGCATAACCGTAATATGAAAGAACTGCTGTAATCCTCCTTGCCGAAGCCCTTCGCAGAGCATCAACAAGAATTAACAGTTCCATCAAGTGTTCGTTGACAGGCTGCGAGGTGGGTTGTACAACAAAAACATCTGCTCCGCGGACACTTTCGGTAATTTTTACATGAACCTCGCCATCTGAAAAACGGATAACTTTAGCTTCTCCCAGAGTTACACCCAGATACTGTGCAATTTCTTCAGCCAATTCCGGGTTGGCGTTGCCCGTAAAAATCTTTAGCCTTTTGTTTAACGTCATTTAATACACATCCTCTTTCGGAAACTGTAAATTCTTGCTTTTATAATCTTTAAAGATCTTTTTCTTTGGCTGTAATTTTTTTGTTGTATCCTTCAATATTTTTTTGTCTGCCCCGGGCGATACTAAGGGTGTTTTCGGGCACATTTTTAGTAATCGTGGAACCCGCGCCAATTACAGCGCCCGATCCGATTTCTACAGGCGCCACAAAATTTGTGTTGCTTCCCACAAAAGCCCGGTTACCAATCATTGTAGGCCATTTATTACTGCCATCATAATTACATGTTATAGTACCCGCCCCTATGTTTACCTCCGAACCCATCGTGGTATCTCCAATATAGCTTAAATGCGGCACTTTGCTTTTAACCCCGATTTTAGCTTTTTTAAGCTCAACAAAATCGCCCACTTTTACTTCCTGTTCAAGCACACAACCCGGCCGGATATAAGCAAAAGGACCTATGTTACAGTTATTGCCAATTAAGCTCTCCATGATTATAGAGTTTCTTATTACCGCGCCAGTCCCTACCTGAACATCAATCAGGTGTGTCCCGGGCCCTATTGTACAATTAGGGCCTATAGAACTTCTCCCCTCAATAATTGTAAAAGGAAGTATAGTTGTATCTTGCCCAACCTTAACCTCCCTGTCAACATAGGTATTTTTTGGATCAATGACCGTTACACCGGACAGCATAAGGTCAGTCAATATCCTCTGTCTCATATTCGATTCTACTTCCGCTAACTGACAGCGGTCGTTAATCCCCATTATCTCTCCCGCATCTTTTATTTTATAAGCTTCAACGGGCAGCTCAGCTTTGACGTATTTTTCAATAAGGTCTGTCAGGTAGTATTCTTTCTGTGCATTATTGTTTTTAATCTCTGAAAGCGCCTCAAAGAGCCCTTCACCTGAAAAAACATAAATTCCTGTATTTATTTCTCTTATGGCAAGTTCTTCCTGACTCGCATCCCTTTGCTCAACGATCTTTAAAACTCTGCCGGAGGTCTCACGGATAACGCGCCCGTAGTTCCCCGGATCGATAAGTTCCGCAGTGAGCACTGTTGCCCTGGCTCCAATATTTTCATGGTATTCCAGGAGATTTTTAAGGGATGATTGTGTTATAAGAGGAGTATCACCGCCGATAACAAGCAAATTACCGCTAAATCCTTCCAGCCTTTCTTTTGCCTGGAGCAATGCGTGAGCCGTTCCCAGTTGAGGATCCTGATTAACTACACTGATGTTTCCCGGCAGGTTTTTAGCCACCATATCCCCGCGATGTCCAACAACTATAGTGATATTTTCTATTCCAGCGTTATTTAAGGACTCCGTAACGTAGTCGAGCATGGGGCGGCCGCAAATTTTATGAAGAACCTTCGGCAACTCGGATTTCATACGCGTACCCTTACCAGCCGCTAAAATTACTGCTGCCCGCTGCATTAAATCATATCACCCCAAACCTTTATTTTCCCGTAAACAATATACTCTTATTTTTCTTCTATTCCCTTATTCAACAAAAATCTTTTTTTCCCTTTAATCCACTCAATTAACATAAAAAAGAGAGCCGTACCGCTCTCTTTCACTAAAATATCTAAATCTATTTAAAAAATAAATCTAAGTTGATTCAAAAAATTAGACCACATCTTCGTATGCCTGCAAAACGGCGCTTTGGATTAATTCTCTGGCCATTGTAGATATTGGGTGGGCAATATCACGAAACTCACCATCAGGGGTTTTCCGGCTGGGCATTGCTACAAACAGACCCCTGTTTCCCTCAACCACTTTCACATCATGTATGACAAACATGTCATCAAGGGTCACTGATACGATTGCTTTCATTTTTCCTTCCCTGAGTAACTTGCGAACCCTTACGTCTGTGACTATCAAAATAAGTTCACCACCTTCCTGGAAAAAAAAAATTATGTCTGTTTGTTAATTTTCTTCATCAATATAAAAAGTCCTTCAAATTTTTTAATAAATTAAAATCTTTTTTTATAAGACGAATTTCAACAAATTCTGTACATGGGAAAAATCAGCCTGTTTACAGCATTTTCAAGTATTCAGAAAAAACCTTCCCATTTCGCAACTGACACTCAATCACTGGGAAGGTTATTTTTATCATGCGATCTATGTTATCCAAGATGGGGAACCTTCTTTATCTACGGACCAAGCGGGCTGTACCCCTGCCTGGCCAGACTTTCGAGGATATAATCAAGGTGCTCCCTGTCGCGTGTTTCCAGCACAAGTTCAACCTCTGCCAGTTGCAGAGGGACCTGCGGTTTTGTCCGGTCATGTTTTATGGAAATGAGGTTCGCTTTCATACCTGCGAGTAAAGAGATTAATTTTGAGAGGCTCCCCGGCTGGTCAGGAATTACCAAATTCAATTGCAGGCGCCGCCCCGATTTGACCAAACCTCTTTCGATAATTATTGATATTTTGTTTGCGTCAATATTACCTCCGCTTATAATTGAAACCACCTTTTTGCCTTCCACAGGCAAACGGTGATTTAAAAGGGCAGCCAGTCCGACTGCGCCTGCGCCTTCAACAACCAACTTGGATCGCTCCAGCAAAAGCATAATTGCCTCGGCAATTTCTTCCTCCTCGACAAGTACAAGATCATCAACGTAACGTTTGAGTATTTCAAAAGCAATCGACCCCGGCTGGCGGACATTTATACCATCGGCAATCGTCCTTCCCGGTAAATGCTTTTGTATTTCTTTTTCTTTAAAAGAATAATAAGCCGCCGGCGCCTCTGCTGTTTGGACGCCAAAGACCAATACTCCGGGTTTCAGAGACTTTATGGCAAGGGCAATTCCTGAAATCAGCCCTCCTCCTCCAACAGGCACAACTATCGCATCCAGGTCCGGAAGTTCTGAAATTAGTTCCAAAGCTATTGTTCCATGACCGGCCATAATCTCCGGATCGTCAAAACTATGTATTAATGTTGCCCTCTTTTTCTCCTGAAGGATCTTGGCCTGCGTAAAAGCTTGAGCATAATCTTCGCCGGCCAGCACTACCTGCGCCCCATATCCCTGAGTAGCCATGACTTTGGCAATTGGTGTCCCTTCAGGCATTACAATAGTTGCTTTTATTCCTGCTTTGGAGGCTGCATAAGCCACACCCTGGGCATGATTACCCGCTGAAGCGGCAATTACCCCATGCTCACATTCTGCATCACTCAGCGAGCAGATCTTATTATAGGCCCCTCTTATTTTAAATGAGCCTGTTTTCTGCATGTTTTCCAGCTTCAAATAGAGTTCGCTGCCGGTTAACCTGCTGAAAGTATCGGAATAATCCAAAGGTGTAGATCTTGTTACGCCCGCCAATCTTTCACTTGCTTTCCTGACGGACTCAATCGTCAGCATATCCGGATCCATTAATTATCATCTCCCACAGAACCTATACTTTGATATAGTATTTCGATCATTTCATCCAATTCTTCAGGTTCGGTTGCTAACGGAGGCATGAAAACAACAACATCATCCAGCGGCCGGATAATCAAACCCTTTTTCCGCGCTGCCAGACAGGCTTTGACTCCCCTTCTTTCTTCAACTGGAAACGATTCTTTGGTCTTTTTATCCCGGACCAGTTCTATACCGACCATAAAACCGCTCTGTCGAATCTCACCAACATGTTCAAGCTTGGCAAAATCATTGAGTTTACCGGAGAGATAGACTATTTTGGGCTGCATTTTCTCCATAACTTTATCCCTCGTGAATATCTCCAGGTTAGCAAGGGCGGCGGCGCAGGCTAAAGGATTACCTGTATAGGAATGGCCGTGGAAAAAAGTTTTTCGCTCCCGGTGTTCGGCTAAAAAGGCGTCATAGATTTCCCCGGTAACCATCGTGGCTGCCAGAGGAAGATACCCGCCTGTGATTCCTTTACTGACAGTAAGGAAATCGGGAGATATATTTTCGTGTTCACAGGCAAACATTTTTCCTGTTTTTCCAAATCCCGTAGCAACCTCGTCAGTTATCAAAAGAAGGTTATACTTATTACACAGCTCTTTAATCCTGGAAAGATAGCCTGGGGGCTGTACGATAATACCGCCTGCTCCCTGAACCTTTGGTTCAATAATCATTGCAGCCAGTTCCTCATGATTCCTGCTCATCAATTCTTCCGTTGCATCAACACAGGCAAAACCGCAGCCGGCCGGTTCTTTTTGAAAAACGCACCTATAACAGTAAGGGGAAGGAGCTTTTAATGCTTTAAAAAGCAGGGGGTGAAAGATCTGGTGAAAGATGTCAATTCCACCAACGCTTACTGATCCGATAGTATCCCCATGGTAAGCGTTTGTTAAAGTTAAAAATTTGTTTTTGTTCTTCACGCCTTTATGCTGCCAGTATTGGAAAGCCATTTTTAAAGCAACTTCTACCGACGTTGAGCCGTTATCGGAATAAAACACTCTTTTCAGCCCGGCCGGCGCGCTTTCGATAAGTTGTTCAGCCAGTTCGATAGCCCCCCTGTGGCTTAAACCCAACATTGTACTGTGCGAAATTTTACCTAACTGAGCAGATACCGCCCGGTCTATTTCAGCCCTGCGGTGTCCATGTACATTTAACCAAAGAGAAGACACACCATCATAATATCTTCTTCCATCTATGCCGATTAAAGATATGCCCTCACCGCGCTCAATGATTATCTGATTTCCGGATACCCAATCCTTCATCTGAGTAAACGGATACCAGACATATTTTCTGTCCTTCTCAACCAGGTCCAAATCCTGTTCAGGCTTTCCTTTTTGCAGATAAGTATCGATTACTTCCCAGTTTAAAGAGTCGTCTACGGCCTGAATGATGTCCTCCTGTTCAAGCTTGTCCAAATATGGAATTATCCCCAGCAGGGGAACTCCGCCCAATTCGGAAATCAGATCCGGGTTGGTCTTTTCTGCAATCCCCCTTTCAGGCAAACTGCTGCTGATAACCACACCGGCTATGTTTAAACCCCTGCTCCTGGCATAGGAAATCGTTAAAAGGGTATGATTAATTGTCCCCAAATTCGCCCTTGCTACGATAATTATTGGCATTCCCATCATCACGATAAGATCAGCCATCAGCAGCCGGTCGGTCAACGGGGCAAGTATTCCGCCGGCGCCTTCCACTACCATAAATTGATGCTTCTTCTTTAATTCATTAAAAGATTCCATAATCAGATCGGTATCTATCTTTACACCGGCTAGTTCAGCTGCTATGCGGGGAGTCAGGGATTCCTCCAGGCAGTAGGGATTAATATGCTGGAAATCGGAGTTAAGATCAGCCGCCCGGGCAAGCAGCAAAGCATCACCAACCAGACTAGAATCATCCGCTGCTTTTTTAAAACCGCTCTGTACGGGCTTCATCACCCCGATATCGACTGACCTGCGTTTGAGGCAGCCGCAAAGTCCGGATGCAAAAATTGTTTTTCCTACATTAGTATCAGTTCCGGCTATGAAAAAACCATTTGCTTTAAAAATTGTTTAGTCCTCCCTTGCTTATTTACTGGTTATAAAACAAAAAGCGACTTTCTAACCTGCATGTAAAATTAAATCAGGCCTATTTCTCTGCCTGCGCTTTCAAATACATTAAGAACTTCTTCAAGGTCTTCCCTTTTATGGGTAGCCATTACGGACACCCTTAAACGGCTCGTTCCCGGGGGTACTGAAGGAGGCCTGATTCCGGTCACAAAGACCCCGCGCTCGAAAAGAGCTTTATCCATATCCATTGTCAGGTTGTCATCCCCCACCAGGATGGGAATTATTTGAGACTCCCTGGTTAGAATCGTAAAACCGAGCCTGGTCAAACCTTCACTTAAGAAATTAACATTGTCAAATAACCTGGCCCGTATCTCAGGTTTTTCCCGGATTAAATCTACGGCGGCGATAGCCGCTCCGACAGCCGCCGGAGGCAGGCCGGTGGAATAAATAAAGCTCCGGGCTTTATTTCTCAGGTAGTTAATTAAATCGCTTTTCCCGGTAACGTAACCGCCGCAACTGGCCAGGGCCTTGCTCAAAGTCCCGACCTGGACGGCAACCTTTCCCCCAAGGTTAAAATGCTCTACTATACCTGTACCATGACTCCCAAAGACACCTGTGGCGTGCGCGTCATCCACCATTACAAATGAATCATACTTCTCCGCTAAATGGACTATTTCCGGAAGGGGCGCCAGATCGCCGTCCATACTAAAAACACCGTCGGTAATTACCAGGCGGCGGCGGCAATCCTGGGTCTCGCTAAAGGCTTTCTCCAGTTGCTGCATATCCTTATGACCAAAAATTACAACACGCGCCCTGCTTAAGCGGCAGCCGTCAATAATGCTGGCGTGGTTTAATTCATCGCTGATTACAGCATCCTCAGCCCCGGCCAGGGAGCTTATCGTCCCAATATTGGTAAGATATCCCGAACTAAATACAATTACCTCTTCTGTGTTTTTAAATTGAGCAATTTTTTCCTCAAGCTCTCTATATAATAAGAAGTTACCCGAGATCAGACGGGATCCTCCTGATCCCGTACCCCACCTGGCAAGAGCCTGACAAGCCGCATCTTTTACCTGCGGGTGGTCTGTTAAACCAAGATAATTGTTTGAAGAAAGAAGTATACAATTGCGTCCGTTAACCGTCGTTCTTGGAGACTGAGGTCCCTCAAACCATCTTAATTGTCTGTACAAGCTGGCTTTGCGTAAAGAATCCAGCTCAGTTCTTAAAAATTCCAATAATACCAACCCCCTTAATGTAACAACCTTTCCCTTTGCATCTCGGATATATTTACATATTTCTTATTGTCAACCAAGATATAAAATGAGTTAACGTTATCCCGAAAAAAAAACTCAAACTAAAACTTCCGTAACCACAATTAGATCGGCAGGTTTATCAACATCAAATCCGATTGCAGGATGCGGGCTGACAACAGCCAATCCCTTTATGCCAAGCAGTTTTGATACTTTGGTTTCGGCTTCCGTCAGGCTTAATTTATGAAAAATAAATTTTACTAAAAAAGATAACCCAATTAACCTGCTTAACTTCAAGGGGTTCTTCCTGGCTTTCACAAGTTCATTGCCTTTGGCCAGGCAGCGCGGCAGTATTTCCGGGTTAAGCAGCATTAAATTACCGCCTGTAAATACATTTTCCTGCAAGCGTACATACGTACGCTCCGCTTTGGCGAATGAGCTCTGAATTACATCCCGTGATACGATAGGATAGAACAGGTCTACTGTCTCATCCCGGCATTGATCTATAAAATCGTCTACTACTTTAGAGGTTAAAAGCGGTATATCACAAGTTGCAACCAGCACCCGCCTGCTGGCCGGCAAACAGTCAAAACCCCTTTGCGCATTGTCCAGAAGGCTGTCTCCCGGTGAAGCGAATCTAATCCTGTCTGCAGCGCTTTCATTTATTCTAATCTCAGGTCCGACAATAACTATTTTTCCTATTTTTGAGGAGTTGGTCAGAGCATCTATGACATATTCAATCATAGCCTTGGAGCCTATGGGAATTAACGCCTCGTAAAGAACAGGGCTGCTGTCTTTCAACTTGCCGTCGTTCAGACTGCCGGCAAGAATAACTGCGTCGACGGTCATACGGGTGATACCCCCTCAAGGACGCCGAGCAGACTTTGTTCCGCATTCTCGATATGCTCACGGGCAAGCAGGGAAGCTAACTCGGAGTTGCGTTCGCTGATTGCTTCAACAATTTTCCTGTGTTCTTCAATAAAAACACTTGTTCTGCCTGGCTGTGATAAAGAAACGGCACGGAAACGCTGGATCTGTTCCTGAAGGTGGATAACTATTTGTTGCAGACGCTGGTTCCGGCTGGCCCGATAAATAAGCTCATGAAACGATGTATCTGATTGGACGACAGTATTCAAATCACCCGTCGTAGCCTCAGAAGTCTGAACCAGTGCCCTCTCCAGTTGTTCAAGCTCTTCCTCAGTAATTCTCTCGGCGGCCAATCCGGCTGCAAGGCCTTCCAAAGCAGCCCGCACTTCGAAAATGTCGGTAATGTCTTTTACGGAAATATCGGCGACATAGGCGCCTTTGCGGGCAACCATAACCAGAAAACCTTCGAGTTCAAGCTTGCGTATGGCCTCACGAACCGGCGTACGGCTAACGCCCAGCTCTTCGGCAATCTGGATTTCCATTAATCTTTCACCTGGTCTTAGCAATCCTTTAATTATAGCCTCCCGCAAAGTTTCAAAAACCATTTCCCGTAGGGGGCGGTAACTATTTAAATCAAGCGGGCTGAACCTGCGCTGTTGCAAAAAAATACCTCCTTGTAACTATACCTTAATATTTTAACTCTTCTTTCCCTTCACTGCAATATATCACCCGTTTTCAACCGAAGTGACTATCTTCAGTCATCCAGGAGGCAGGATTAGATTCCAGGCTATATTGTCAGCTTTAACCTCATTCTCGCACAGACCAAAAAATGTTGGTCCGCTTCCGCTCATAACTGCACCGACTGCGCCTTCCCTGACTAGAACCTGCTTTAAAAATTTTATTTGCGGGTAAAGACAAGCTGTTGTTTCCTCAAGAATGTTGGATAATAAACCCCCTATGTCCGAAAGGTTTCTATTTTCAATTGCCTCCAACATCCTTTTAGTATCCGGACGGGCGCCGCCGCCTGTTAAATCATACTGCTGGTAAACACGGCCCGTTGAAACACCGAAAGGCGGCTTGACCAGGATTATTCCGAACCTCGGCAGAGGTTTCAACGGTAATAATATTTCCCCCTTGCCGCGGGCAAGGGCTGTACCTCCCATGAGGCAAAAAGGCACATCTGCCCCAATATGCTCCCCTAGTGACAGCAGTTCGGAGAAATGTAAATTCAGTCCCCATAAATTATTTAAACCTTTCAAGGCTGCTGCAGCATCTGCCGAACCTCCGGCTAACCCTGCCGCAAGGGGAATATTTTTATTCAGATTAATAATCGCCCCTTTTGCCTGCCCTGTATATTCCTGAAGCAGAAGCGCCGCCTTACAAACCAGGTTTTCCGGCCCAACCGGCAGGTCAGGATTGTCACAGTTAATTACAATACCATTGTGATATGGTTCAAAAACCAGACGGTCAGATAATCCGACCGTTTGCATAATCATCTCCACTTCGTGATATCCGTCAGATCGAAGGCCGGTTATATCCAGTGTGAGGTTTATCTTTGCTCGGGCGAATATTTCGTACAATTATATCGCTCCTTCGTCTTTAAAGGGAAATCTAAACATAGCCAATGTCTATTCTTATATGATGCCATTTTCATCCTTCTGATGGCGCCGCTTTAGCGGCATGAGTGTCTATTCTGATTTATTATACCTTCTTTGGAAAAACAAATAAATGAAGCGTTTGTTTTTGCAGCTGTTTAACTAAAAATGCCAATTCGGTGTATAAAATGATTGTTTAACCATGGTTGAAAAGATCTTTCACAACGCAAACCAGAAAATGCAATACGTGCATATGTAAAAAATTAAAGCCGCCCGACAGTGGGGCGGCTAATTATCAGCTTTTTAATATTTTATTTTATTCAAGCGATTGTTTTACCTTTTCGATCAGTTTATTTCTTGCATCTGAAATTTTATCCGTCAACTTATACCCTTCTTTTTTCAGGGTTTCAAAGTAAGTGACAAATTCCCCGCCAAAAACCGAATCGTTTAATTTATAGTCCTGGTAACTCTCTCTGAAATCACTATTTAATACTTTCGTATCATACGAAAAAGCCGGTGTATTGTCAGCGCCGCACAGGTAAAAACCCGTGTGTATAATATAAAGATCTTTAATATCTCTGAGTTTTGGAGAACCAGGATATTTATTGATGTATATTTGTTGTGCCTTCATCCTCTTCAGTATATCATTGGGTGTAATTTGTAAGGATCCGTCGTCAACGGCAATTCTTTTGCTTTCTTCAGCCATTATAGAAAAGTAATCTTTCGCCTGGCCTGTTAAATAACCCGAATATTTCTCGTAAAAATTATAGTTAATTACTGGAAAATACATTCCCTCAGCTGTCCTGACCAGAAAACCCGTATCTCTTACTTCCTGCAATATTTCCTTCAATTGCGGGTCTTTAATTGAATTGATTTTATCCATACTAAAAGAGTAACCAAACTCTTTCTGCAAACCCTGGGGAATTGTAATTGTCCATTTTTCTTCCTTGCCTCCGGGAAATTGTTTTTCCAGATCATCCAAAGCATTCTTCTGTAATTCTTCGTATCCGTAGACAAGCTTATCCGCCGCTCCCTGGGAACATTTGCCAATGTTTTCGTCTATGAACGCTAAAACTGCCTTTTTATTTGCCTCCTGATGCAAATTTTTGAAACCGGCAAGAATCTGCTCGTCTCCACTTCCACCTTTATTTTCATTACTTGTGCAGCCAAAAAAGCAAAACGTTAAAATAACCAGTAAAATTAACGATGTGTATTTTATGCTTTTGATCATGACCACCCTTTTTCATTAAATGGTAAATATATTATATATTAACTTTCGGTTTTAACAAGCAGAAAAATCAGGAAACAAAAAAAGGAACAAATAGCATTATAATATCGTCTATAAGTATAGAAAATAAAAAAGGAGGGATTTTTAAGTGTACAAAAAACTAATGATTATTGTAATCTGCGCTATTGTGTTATCTGTATCCGTTGTTTTAGGTACATTTGCAGCCAGCACTATTAAAATTTTTATAAACGACAAAGAAATTACAACAGATGTACAGCCTCAAATTATTCAAGGAAGGGTTATGGTTCCTTTAAAATGGGTTGTTCAGGCATTAGGCGCAAATGTTAAGTGGGATAACGAAACCAGGACCGTTATAATCCAGATGGCAGATCAGGGCAGTATATTATTATCAGAATCTGATAGCGGAAAAAAGATCAGCCTTGCCAAAGGGCAAGTTCTTCACTTAAGCCTGCCTGGCAACCCGAGCACAGGATATTCATGGAGTTATGTAAAAGAACCGGACCAGCTTGTCTTAAAAGAAATAAATCACGAATATTTTTCCGATTCAACGCTCGTTGGCGCCGGCGGCACGGATAACTGGGAATTTAAAGCTATGGATAGCGGCTCCACGACATTATCCCTGATATACAGCCGTCCATGGGAAAGTGTTCAGCCAGAAAAAACTTTTCAGATTGAGGTAACCGTGCAATAGAAAAGCAATTAAAATAAAATTCTTTATCCTGTTTTAATCGTGACGCCTTCCTTAAACGCTAAAGGGAAGGCTTTTTCCATATGCCTTCCCTTTAGCAATAAAAACAGCTTCAACTTTTTAAGACTTGCAAATACCGGGGCACAGGCAACTAATAAGAAGCAGGATAAGGATAAGAAAGATCAACCAGATTAAACTTTCACAGCATTCCCCGGGAACCCCGAAAGCCATTTTAAAAGCCCCCTTTCGCCATTTTTGTATATAATATGGCGAAAGCTTGTTAAAAGTTACCACATTAATTTTAAAGTAATGGGGAAATTTCCACCCGGTGAACCTTTCCACATACCCTTAACATAATATTGCATTATAAAACATCAAGGAGTGATAGTATGTCCGTCAATTGCAGTGAAACAGGGACACAGCTGATCATCAACACCAACCTGCGCAGGCTCAATTATTGCAGAGGTGATAAGACTCCCTCAAATTATCCGATAGCAGTAGGTAAATCCTCAACACCAACTCCAAACGGAAATTATCAGGTAGTCAATAAAACAATCAACCCGGGGGGGGTGCTGGGAACAAGATGGTTGGGGCTTAGTATACCAAATGGTCCTTATGGAATTCACGGAACAAATAATCCGGCCTCTATCGGCCAGGCAATTTCTAACGGCTGCATCAGAATGCACAACAGCGACATAGAAACGATTTTTCCCGAAGTATCTATAGGGACACCTGTGATCATCGTTTCGAGCCAGGAAATAAGTAAAAGTGAAGCGCCTGTTCAAGAACAATCCGGCGGTAAAACTTATACGGTGCAGCCTGGGGACACACTATGGCAAATTTCTATTCGTTTTGGTGTCCCCCTTGAAAATATTATCAAGGCAAATCCGAATATAAATCCGGACCAGATTTATCCCGGACAGCAAATAAACATACCGTAGTTCTTAAAAAAATGTGCTACCCGCCTGTTGTTTCTAATATATAACTCCTTAGGAAGGTGAACAACGGGTGGGTAAAGTATTATTCATGGGTTTGATCGCGGGGTTGGGTACATGTTTGGGAGCGCTTATTATTCTTTCTTTTCACCGTATAAAATATTGGCAGCTTTCATTGATGCTGGGATTCGCTTCCGGAGCCATGCTGGCGTTAACCTTTTTGGATCTTATTCCTGCGGCGCTTTATCAGTCCGAGTTGAGCCTGTGCTTGAAAGGATGCGTTTTAAGCCTGATCGTTATGGGCTCGCTTGATTTTTTATTAAACCGCTCACTGCTGGCAGGCAGTTCAGGACACAGATACACACTTCTTGGTTACTTCATTGCCCTTGGAATTGCGCTCCATGATCTTCCTGAGGGATTTGCCATCGCTGCAGGCGCAGCCGAACCAATATCGCTGGGTACTCTGCTTACCCTGACAATAGGGCTCCACAACATACCGGAAGGCATGGCCATGAGCGCGCCTCTGCGAGTAGGCGGCATGGGGGCATTCAGGATCATGGCAATTAATTTTTTAATCAGCCTGGTTACACCGCTTGGTTCGGCTCTGGGAATGATTCTCATCAAGGCTTCACCCGCTTTTATTTCCCTGCTTTTAGCATTTGCCGCCGGTTCAATGCTTTACATTGTTATTTTAAAATTACTGCCCGAGGCTTTTAGGGGAAGGTGGCCGGCATCCTGCCTGGGTATCCTTCTGGGCATAATTCTGGTTATCTTTTTTAACCTATTTTTTTAACAGCAGCCATGCCCCGCCGGCTAATAATAAAGTTCCTGCAACTCTGTACCAGTTAAAAGGAAGGCGTTCCATACCAAGAAGACCCAGGTGATCTATAAAGCTCGCCGTAAGGACTTGTCCAAGGATGATAGCTGTCGTGGCCGGGGCGACTCCTACCTTGGGAATGCTCCGGGCAACAGCATAAATAATTAAGACACCCAGCACGCCCCCCAGGTATGTATACCAGGGTGAACGGATTAACTGGGCTGTAGAAATTTTTGTGCTCAAAGAGAACAGTACTATTCCGATAGTGCCCAATCCTACCAGATGCACGAAAAATGTTGTTTCCAGCAGCCCGATTACTTTGCTTAGAGCAGCGTTTAAAGACCCCTGGAAAGCCATCAGCATACCTGCAACTGCGGCTATTATTAAAGCAAGCAATTTCTCAGTCACAAAAACGCTCCTTTTTAAATCTTCAAATATCTTTTCCCGCACCTAAAAATATATGCGGTTGATCATGTACCAGCCGCATACTTAATTAAGGCATTGGCCTCTCTTGTTGATGAATCTTTACTTGCTGATGTTACCGCTTTAAAGGCTTGGTGTCTATATAGATGTGCTTTATCCCGCACCAAACCGTGAATCCCATGAAGGAATTGTGTTTCTCCTTTTTACTTCAGTTGTTTTACCGGCCTGCTGGCTCTCAACAACTGCTTTTGACTCCCCGGGCTTTGATTTTTGATCCTCGGTCTGGGGAGCACTTTTTAATAAGCCCCTCAGAAGCTTTAGCAGCAGTGCGGGGTCCATCTGATTGCCTGACTGTGGAGTAACCATGTTCAGTAATGCCGCAGGATTAAACGGAAGCCCGCCTTGAGCGCTTCCAGTATTCTCCTCGCCAGTTTTCTGCTGCACACCCCCGAGCATACTGCCGAGCATGCCAACCAAAGGATTAATCCCAGCCAACTGATTTGAAGCAGCCTGAGATGATTGTTTATTCAGTAAACTGACTATACCAAGCAGGTTTAAAAGGCTCAGCATCAGCATCGTATCAACCGGATTACCGGTATCCGGTTTCGACTGCAATTCAAGTATTTTATAAAGCGCATGTTCAAGGTTATGGTTGTTTATATTTCCTTCTGACATTCCGATACCTCCCTGACCATTATATTCAAAAGGGCTTCCAAAAGTTTTGACTTTTTCCTTTATATAAAAATGTCACAGGATACGCAACCGGTACGTAGTATACTAAAGGAACTTTTAGGTAAATAGATTTATCTTTCATTAAATTTTGCAGAAAGGAGGAATTTAGATTGCCCCAGATCTTACAACCAGACAACCCATACACATTGTTTTTAATTTTGATTCTGTTAATCCTGTCATCTATGCCTGAAACTGAAACTCATTTGATTTTCCTTAAATCTGTATTAGAAACTGCGCAGTTCTCAGCACGCACTTTTCAAACCGGCATGGGAGGCCTATACAGTTTAACCCAGCTTGCAGCCAAATGAGATAGCGGGGAAATTATCGAAATGGAGGTATATTTATTTTGGATAATCAAAGTGAAATTAATAATTTGCTCCTTGCTCCTGTACTGCTCATGATGTGCATAAAACCGGATACCGAAGAAAAGCTCGGTTACCTGGTCTCTTTAATTGATGCCGTGTTTTCTACCATTCAAACATTCCGCTCGGGGCTGGAAAACTTTCAAACCAGTATGACCAAAGCTTTTCCTGGTTCCAATGGTGATCAGCAAAATGATCAGCAAACTCCGGAAGCTTAACTGAAAGAAATGAACCGGCTCCAGATTTATCAGGCGGCGTCTATTTATGCCTGCCGGTGCTTTTAATGACGCCGCCTGGCTAAATCATTCCATTTTTAATCGAAGCCTTATCCTCCCTGCGGTTCAGTCTTTGTTTCGGGTTTGCCCGGCTTCTTTTGCCCCAGAATATTAACTATCCCCATGAGGTTTAAAAGGCTCATCAGAATAAGCAGGTTATTCTGATCTACACCTGAACCACCGCTTCTTTCCAAAATAGAAAACAGGGTGCTTTCCAGCCCGTAAGTTCCCTGCCCTTGATCCATATCTAGTCACCTCTACTTACAAATGTATTGCAGACAGCGCTGGAATATTTAAAAATCTCCTCCAAAAAAAAGAAAAGCTGCCTAAACAGCTTCTCCCATTATTCCCGTTGAAAGCAATTTGTCTTGTTATTTAAAACGAACAGCCGCCAAATCGACATCGTCGATCTTAACAGTACTGGCATTCCCGGTATTGGGCTGAAAGAGAAATTCGACAACTGCCGTGGTAGCATTACCCGGCGCTTCGGGAATGTTAATCATAAATTGCTGATAGGCAGTATCCGAGATAGCCGAGCACGGATAATTATTGCTGGCCCCGCCGACCGGCAGCCCGACTCTGTTAAAGAAACGCACCTGAGCAGTTAGCGTATAGTCGCTATTGCCGAACTTATCCTCTCTTGCCCAGAAAGACAGCTTATGAACCATTCCTGCGCGAATCGGAATTCTTACTGACTGGAACAAAGCGGCCTGCTGACTCGGAACCATACCTAGCTCGGCGGCGTAACTACCCGTATGAGCTATGGTAGTCCGACCGACATTTGACGCTCCCCAGAAGATGGGAACGTTTCCAGCCCATTGCTCCAGGCCGGGATCTTCCAGCAAGTTTCCTTCCGGACCTTCTTCAGGATTGGGACAGGTTTGGACATAAATTTGGCGATTTTCAACAATTTTTAGTCTGATTATAACTACCCCGGTCTGCTGTAACCTGCCGCCCCTGATCAGATCCCATTCTACATCAATCCGCGGCTTGAAAAATTTAATTTCTACTTCGTCCTCGTCAAGAACGGGTTGAGGACGTCTTAATTCCACCATTTTAGAAAAATGGATTTCCTCTTGGAGATGTTTGACAACGTCGTCTTTGTTAACATAGTAAATTTGCTTATGAAGAACACCGCTGACAATAACTTTCTTTACAACCGCTATACCGCCGACACAATGACTGAAATGGCCGTGCCACTCTTTCGGGATTACCATATTCCAGTTTCCTAGATGCTCATGAATAAAGACTGGATCCGTCTGCAGATTCATAACCCAGGCGTCAATGTGATCGACTTTCTTGCAGAGTTCGGGCAGATGAACTGCTTTGTCAATAAGTACCTGCGCTTCTTCATCAGCCAGTACTACCGGAGTAACAACCTTCATACAGGTTACCTGTTCCGGTTCTGTATACTCGTACTGCATAGGCATACACTAAAACCTCCTTATACAATTTATTTTTTATCCTTTTGCCGGGGGGGTACAAGGCACTTTAATAACCTGCCCCACCTTTAAATTCTCGGGGTTGACCCCCGGATTGGCCTGTATGATCGCATTTACCGTCGTCCCATACTTTTGAGCTATCGAATAGAATGTATCTCCCGATTTGATGGTATAGTCGATTATTTCTCCCGGTGGGCAAACCGGCGCCGGGACTTCAGTTTCGACTACAACATCCTTCTGCATAGTTTCAATGGCCTTGGCAGTCACTTTAATGACCAGTTCAATAGTAATATGACAGAGTTCATAACCGGCAGTAGCATACTCGCTGGTCACGGTAACATCGATGTCCATACCCTCTTCCACTCCCGGTATCTCAACAAAGGTATGGAAGGGGATTTTCCGGCGTATAACGTGTACAGGTTGTTCCGGAAGGCCGGCAACATAAGTTACTTCAACAAACACATCGCCCCGGATGATGACTTTATCCTTGAGTATTCTTGTTTCTCTCACTTCCGCTTTATCAACCGAGGTTTTTAAAACTTTTTCGATAACCGGTTCGGGTTCAGGAGTTGAAAAGGTATCCCGCAATACAACCTGGGTGCTGTCCTCGCCGACGACATGATCGATTTTCAGCCTTGCCATTTTGGCATGTGCTCCGGATATCTCAGTAATCACTTTAACTCGTTTTGTCTCAAAAGCCCTTGCTGTGAGCATTAAAACTACGTCTGCCGACAAACGGTCGGGAGTGTGCTGGTCAACATCTGCGCTTTCCACTAACACATCAACTCTTACATCCGAGTCTGAGCGAACACCGGGCACTTCAATAAAATCATTAAACGAGAAGGTCCTGTGCATTTCATGTACCGATTGTTCAGGCTCCATGGCAACGTATATGATGTTGATTTTTACATTACCGTCTACAATTATCTTGTTCTTCAGTACCCGTATGTTGGTAACTTCTGCAGTGGTCATAGTGTCAAGAATTTTCTCAGCCGAAGGTTTTTCCTCCGGAACATGGAACACATCACTGGCTACCACTTGCTTGGTCTTACTGGCAACAACGTGGTCAATCTTAATGGTCTCAGATTTGCAGGTAGCTCCGGCAGGACACTCGGTCAAAATATCAACATCCTGAACTTCGGTAACTTTGGCAAACACTGAAAGTACAGCGGCCACATCAAATACCCGGACATCATCACGGCTGGGAGCAATGTTTACATCCTCAATTTTAGCCCTTACCATCACTTCCATCCCCGGCTCCGCGTCGGGCACGTCAACAAAGGCTGTAAACGGTATCTTTGCGTGCATATGATGAACGGAATGTGCTGGCTCAAAGGTAATATAAACTACCTGTAAGATTATATTTCCTTCAACTATAACTTTGTCAGGCACTACTTCTGTTTTTTCGATATTTACCGTTTTATCCGTAGAAAGAATTTTGTCCACATCCGGCTTTGCTTCAGGTACGGTTACTTTGCCACGAACCACAACCTGCTGCGTTTCTTCGCTGACTACCTGGTGAACGCGCAGCTTTTCTGTGGTCTGTGCATTTTGCGCCATATGCATACTTCCCCCTTTCAAAAATAATCTATTAATATATATATGAGTTACAGAAATAAATGTGCGGTAAAGAAAACTTTGCTAAAAAAAATTAGAAAAAGATATCGGACCGGCTGGCGGTAAACTATGATAAAAGGACATTAACTTGTTCACAGGAGGGTTAAACAAAAAGATGCCGCTATTAAAAGCCGGCGCTTTTCTATATCAAGAAGGGTAAGGTAACACAGGGACGGAGCTGTCTGCAGTTTTAAGGGAATAAAAAAGCACCGCTTTTAACGACGCTTTTTTACTTAAAGTACAATATAATAACCCAAACCTAAAGATTCCATAAACCCGGGGTTAAAACTTTCAATGACAATATCTGAGGTTTTGACCAGCTTTAAAAACACTTCTTGCCCTTCCGACCTGGTTATATCAAGCACCAGGCCGCGTTTGCTGGTATTGTGGTAAAGATACTTCAAACTTCCTTCCCGATCGGGCTTGTCCTTGTAAAAAGGCCAAACAAACCTTGTCGGATCCCCTTCCGGGGGTTCGATGTGGATTACGTCAGCGCTCAGATCGGCAAACATCTTACCTGCGTATGCGCCATACTGGCTGGCAAACTCAAGTACCCTGATGTCTGCAAGTGAACCCATCTTTTCACCTTCCCTCTGATTTTTTTATTTTTTACAGCATACAGAAAAGGGGTCTGCTATTTCGGCAACCCCTTCTCTATACCCGTAATGGACTATGCGGTTAACGGCCGGGTCCAGCAGAGGATGGGCTGCCGCCACCTTCAGCAATCCCTTATCATTTTTGCCCGGCTCCGTAATTATTGTGGTAATCCGGGTCCTTAATCTTTATCATAAATAATTTGACTGACCGGTTAAGTCAAAACAGCTACAATAATTTTGTATTTTTAACAACAAAAAAGTAAGGTTTGGCATTATTTAATCCTGGCAAGCCTTAGATTATTGCCACAATCGTGCCTTCGCCGGATCAAATAAGGGAAGTCAATGCCTCAATTGCGATTTTGAGCCTTTATTCGAAGACGAGTGAACCCGAGGTTAAGCGAGGGAAGTGTTTGAGGCGCGTAAGCGCCGAGTTTTGACCGAGCCCGAGGGTGAACGAGTTCGTACAAGTATAAGAGGCGAACATGAGCACGTAGGCAGTTGACCTTTCTTAAAGGACTCAGGGGACACAGGAGTACCGTCCCCCTGTGTCTGGGAGTACCGTCCCCCTGTGTCTGTGGGCGATTAAAAAAGCGCCGCTTTTCACGGCGCTTTTTTTCTCTTTGATGTTTGTTTCTTTATCTGCCTTTATACTGCGGAGGTCTCTTTTCGGCAAAAGCTTTGCGGCCTTCCAGCCTGTCCTCGGTGTCACGCAGAATACCCCAGAGCATGTAGTCGTACATGATTGCTTGGTCAAGGGGCAGATCAGCGCCTACAATACATGCCTGCTTGGCTGCTTTAACCGACAGCGGAGCGTTGGCTGCAATCTGGGCGGCAATCTTCATCGCGTTTTCCATAAGGGCTTCCGGCTCAAACACATCGCTGATCAAGCCGATCCGGTAAGCTTCCTGGGCATTGATGCGCTCTGCGCCAAGGATCATCTTCATGGCCACAGCCTTGGGAACAGTCCTGATCAGGCGCTGCATCCCGCCAAGCCCGGGCAGGCTGGCCACTTTAACTTCGGTAAGGGCAAAAGAAGCCTTGGAGGAAGCTACTCTTAGATCACAGGCCAGAGCCATTTCCAGGCCGCCGCCGATGCAAAAGCCGTTGATGGCCGCTATAGTAGGTTTCCACATCTTTAAACCTGACAGATAGGTTTCCCAGTCGAAGTAGGTGGCGACGAAACTTTCATCCGCCATTTTGGCTGTCTTCTTGAGATCGGTCCCTGTACAGAAAGCCCGGTCACCTGTTCCGGTGATAACTACCACCCGGACGTCCGGGTCCTTTTTGATCTCAAAACAGGTCTCGCGCAGCTCTTCCCATCCTTCCAGCGGCAGAGCGTTCAAGGCATCGGGATTATTGAGGGTAAGAATACCTATATGGCCTTCCTTGGTGAAAACCAGAGTTCCAGTGCTCATAATTTTACCTCCTTATTCATTAATATTATTTACAAATATTATTTACAGCTATTATTTACAGCATTCCTACTATAGTTTCATAAGGCTTTTCACTTCTAATAATCTGTCTGGCCGTCAGCCAGCGGTGAATTTCGGAGGGGCCTTCCACAATACGCCAGACACGGCATAGACGGTAGATGTACTCAAGAACCATCTCTTTGCTCAAACCGAGCGCTCCGTGCATCTGGATCGCTTTATCAGAGACTCTCTGCAGCATCTCGGTACCGTATACCTTCGTCATCGCGCCCTCGACGCGCAGGTCCTTTTCACCGGAATCGTACTTGCTGGCCGCGTGGTAAACCATCAAGCGCGCAGCGTGTATTTCGACTGTCGAATCAGCAATCATCCCCTGGATAAACTGACGGTCCCCGATAGGCTTGCCGAAAGTCTCCCGGACTCTGGCCTGGGTAAGCATCAGTTCCATGCACCTGGTAGCGGCGCCGCAGCATCTTGCAGCCAGTTCAATTCTTCTCACGCCAAGACGGTTCTGCAGGGGAACAAAAGCCTGCCCCACTTCACCGAGCACCTTGCTGTCATCAAGAACCACATCTTCCAGAAGCAGCTCGTAAACAAGCATGTCGCCGATGCACGGTATGTTGCGCAAAATTGTGAAGCCAGGGGTGCCCTTGTCGACCAGGAAAGCGGTAAAACCGCCCCTCTGCTTCTTCACCTTGTCGGTTACAGCGATTATAATAAAGAAATCCGCCTTGGGGCCAAAGCTGATCCAGAGCTTGGTCCCGTTTAGAACCCATTTGTCTCCCTTGCGGTCCGCCCGCAGCTGGATGCCGGCGGCGTCGCTGCCGGCGTTGGCTTCGGTAAGGGCTAATGCGGAGGTCTTCTCACCACGCGAGTATGGGAGCAAGTAATCCTCATACTGTTCCGGCCTGCAGGCGTTGGCGAGGAAGTCCAGGTTTGGGGAATCCGGAGGAAGGAAGATCCAGCAGATGGACCTGGCCATTTCCTCTTCCACAAGCATTTTTGCCAGCATGCCCAAGCCCTGCCCGCCGTGCTCTTCCGGCACGTCTATACCCCAGAGGCCGAGGTCTTTGGCTTTGGCCAGGATCTTCTTCTCCTCTTCGGGGGGAATTGACGCTTTCGCTTCAAAGCCCCGTTCGGATTCTCGTTCGATTACAGTCATCTCCAGCGGCATTATTTCATTCTCGGTAAACTTGCGGACCATCTTTTTAAGCATCACGAATTCTTCGGGTAAGGTAAAATCCATTAAGCAAACAACCTCCTTAACTTACATCTTTTCAAAGACTAATTTCAAAGATTAATTAAGTACACCCTTTTCTTCCATTTCCTTAATTTCTTCATCGGTGTATTTTAAAAGATCGCGCAGAACCTGCTGGTTGTGCTGCCCGATCATGTTGGCAGGCGTAGTTGAAAGTACAGGCGCCTTGGACATTCTCATGGGACTATGATTATAAAGCGCCACGCCTGCTTCAGGATGCATCAGGTATGTCCAGAATCCCCTTTGCACAAGGTTGTAGTCTTCGGTGACGTCGCGGCAGCTGTGCACCACCCCGGCGCGGACACCCTCCTTGACAAGTTCGTCCATCAGTTGCCTGTGCCACTTGGCGGAGGTCCACTCTTCAATCTTGGCGTCCAGTTCGTCCTCGTTGGCCTTCCTGCCCTCATTCGTAGCAAACTTCGGATTGTTGGCCCACTCCGGGTTGCCCATAACTTTCTTCAGGGATTCCCATTCCTGGTCATTGTATACCGCAATGGCAATCCAGTTTCTTTCTCCTTTGCAGTTATATAAGTTATGGGGAGCTAATTCAAGGTGGCGGTTTCCCATCCTCTGCTGGATCCGCCCGTTTACCGCATAGTCCATTACGGGTATAGCTGATACCATATTAACCCCGGCCTGTGACTGGGCCAACTCAATGAACTGCCCCTCGCCGGTCTTTCTACGGTGCCTTAAAGCCGCCATAATAGCAAAGGTAAGGTGGCCGGGAACAGGAACGTGATCGGTATAGTTGGTGCCTGTTCCGGACGGTTTCTGATCGGGATGCCCGGTTAGGAAGGTAGCCCCGACAAGGGCGTTGATCAGCGCTCCGAAAGCCATGAAGTCCTTGTGCGGCCCGGTCCTTCCCTGCGGCGGCATTTCAATATAGATGATATCGGGCTTAATCTTCTTAACATCTTCATAGCTCAGCCCCCATCTGTCCATGACACCGAAGGAAAAATTGTTGATGACAATGTCACTTATTGTAAGAAGGCGTTTGACTACTTCAATAGCTTCGGGCTTGGATAAATCCAGGGAAAGGCCCAGCTTGTTGGCATTCCTCGGTGAAAAGTAGCCGCTTCTTTCGACTCCGGGCTTTCTGTCTTTAAACGGCGGCGTCATCCTTAAAATCTCCGGACGCTTGTGCGTTTCGATGTGAATTATCGTGGCGCCCATCATCCCAAGGTTCTGTGTAGTAATAGGACCCGCTCCCACCCAGGAGAAGTCGCAGACAACAATTCCGTCTAATATCGGCTTAGCCAATTACTACACCCCCTTCCTTTAGAGCACCGACCTGTTCGTCGGCATAGCCCAGTTCCTTTAAAATTTCTACTGTGTGCTGGCCGAACGTCGGCGCAGGCTTCAAGCCCCATTCCATTTTTTCCAGGTAATAGACCTCGCCGGGATAGGTAACTTCCCCGCCCAGGCTCTCATGGTAGAGCTTCTTGAAATAGTTCCGGTAGTTCAATTGTTCATTTTCATATACGTCCTTGGGATCGTTAACCGGGTAGCAGACAGTGCGCCTTTTCTGAGTTTCAATGTATATGTATGTTTTGTCAAACTGCTTGATAAACGGCTCGGCTTTTTCCCTGAAAATCTGTTTTGCTTCGTCTGTAGCCCTGTAGGCCCGGCCTCTGAAGTCTTCACTGCCGAAAATTTCCGCTAGGTCGGGACGCCCTTCGTCTTTCATCCACTGCCAGAACGGATCCCAGAGGTAACGGTTGTCACCCATGGAGAACATGGCGCTGACATATCCGTCCTTGCATTCGTAAACATTCCTGCCGGCCTCGATTTCCTCGGTCGCCCTGCGTTCGATCTTTTCAAGATCCCAGTACTGGCAGGCGTTCTCGCAGGCGGTAACCACTGCTTCCTGCATGGAAATTTCAACAACCTGACCTTCGCCGGTCGCTTCCGCATCGTAAAAAGCAGCCATAGCTCCGCTGGCGGCATAACAAAAGGCCATCATATAGGCCTGTTCACCATAGGCCAGGGCAGGCTTGTTGTTGCCGGTACCGGCTAAATACAGCCATCCGGCCAGCGCGCTTACAGTCAGGTTTGACCCCGGAAAATCTGCGTAGGGACCTTCCCGACCAAAAGGTGTGATCGAAACATAAACGATCTTGGGGTTTACTTTTTTTAAAATTTCATAACCCAGGCTCAGGGATTCCATAAACCCGGGGTTAAAAGCCTCAATAACAATGTCAGCGGTTTTGACAAGCTCTAAAAATACTTCCTGCCCTTCCGGTCTGGTTATATCAAGTACCATGCCGCGTTTGCTGGTATTGTGGTAAAGATACTTTAAACTTCCTTCCCGATCGGGCTTGTCCTTGTAAAAAGGCCAAACAAACCTTGTCGGATCCCCTTCCGGTGGTTCGATGTGGATCACGTCAGCGCCTAGATCGGCAAACATCTTACCTGCGTAGCCGCCATATGGGCTGGCGAACTCAAGTACCCTGATGTCTGATAGCGAACCCATATTACTCTTTCACCTCTAATAATTTGTTTTCTTCGAATATAGCACAGAAAAGGGGTCCGCTATATTGGCAACCCCTTTTCTGCAGCTTTTCAATTATTTGGATCAGCCTGCGTACAGGCTTCTGCCTCCACAGATATAAACTACCTGGCCGGTAATGTAGCTGGACCCGTCGGCGGCAAAGAAGATTACGCCGCGGGCGATGTCGTAAACACTACCTATTGTCTGTGTGGGCTGCGCCTTGGTCAGGCGTGCTCTGGTCTCCTCCGGCAGCGCCTGCCACAGTGGTGTGTTGGTCAGGCCGGGGGCAACGCAGTTAACTGTAATTCCCCGTTTGGCCATTTCCAGCGCCAGAGAACGGGTCAGACTGACCACTCCGCCTTTGGAAGCGGAGTAATTGGCCTGTCCGATGCCACCCAACCAGGCACGGGAGGAAATGTTGATAACCCGTCCGTAATTTTGCTCCCGCATGTACCCCATTGCAGCCTGTGTGCATAAAAACATTCCCTTTAAGTTAACAGCTAGGACGGCGTCCCAGTCTGATTCAGTCATTTTCAGGAACCCTTTGTCCTTGGCAATACCGGCGTTGTTAACCAGGATGTCGAGTCTGCCGAAGGTGTCAACGGCCTTTTTGAACATCGCGTCGACTTCATCTTTTTTGGTTATATCCCCGACAACACCGATGGCCTCACCGCCGGCCGCTTTAAGCTCGCCTACGACGCGGTCCACACTGGCCTGTACGATATCCAAAATAACTACCTTGGCGCCTTCATTGACCATTGCCTTGGCTATTCCTTCGCCTATTCCGCCTCCGGACCCGGTAATCAGCGCTACTCTGTCTTTTATTTGCATTTTCTACCCTCCTCGCTTTATACGGATAAAGAGCTCCACAGGCTTCTTCCACCGCAGATAAAGATAACCTGCCCGGTAACGTACCCGGCATCGTCATCCACAAAGAACAATACGCCCTGGGCTATATCAGAAGGATTCCCAATTGCGCCCATCGGCTGCGCCTTAACTAAGTTAGCGATTTGTTCTTCGGTCAAAGCATCGTAAAGCGGTGTTTTGATTAAGCCAGGGCATATGCAGTTGACATTGATCCCAAACCTGGCCAGCTCTAAAGCCAGAGTCCGGGTGAGACTGACCACCCCGCCTTTGGAAGCGGCGTAGTTTGCTTGACCGACCCCGCCCAGCCAGGCGCGGGAAGAAATATTAACGATCCGGCCAAATTTTTGCTCCCTCATGTAACCTATCGCGCCTTGGCAGCAGAAGAACTGCCCTTTAAGATTGATATCTAGTACAAAATCCCAGTCCGCTTCGGTCAACTTCAAAATGCCTTTGTCCCTTGACACTCCAGCATTGTTAACCAGAATATCGATCCGGCCGAAAGTCTCAACTGTCTTTTTGAACATCTCGTCGACCTGATCTTTTTTGGTAATGTCGATGTTCATGCCGATAGCTTCGCCGCCGGCTACCTTGATTTCTTCCACGACTCTGTCGATCTTGTCTTGCACTACATCGTTGATAACTATCTTGGCCCCATTTTGGGAAAGCCTTTTGGCTACGCCTTCACCAATTCCGCTTCCGGAGCCGGTAATAAGGGCGACCCTGTCTTTAACTTTGACACTCATTCGATCATCCCCTTACTAATTAGTTAGAATATGTATGGTGCAGGCTGCGTTATCCAGACCGTACACTCCACCGCCTGTTACGTGTGTTAATGCTGCTTTGCAGCCCGGTACCTGACGGTCTCCGGCTTCGCCGCGCAGCTGCCAGGTGGCCTCTACGATTTGAGCGGTTCCCGAGCATCCTGTCGGATGGCCGCAGGACAGCAAACCGCCCCTCGGGCTGAAGACTACCTTCCCGCCGTAATCGGACTGACCGCTCTTCAGGAAGGGTATAGCCTCCCCATGCCCGCAGAATCCCATGGCTTCCAGGTATAAGACTTCACCGATGACGAACGCGTCGTGGCATTCAACCATGCTAATGTCGTCGGGTCCAAGGCCTGCCTCTTCATAGGACTCCTTAGCGCCGCGGATGGTGATTTCCATTTCCGTAAAATCTCTGAATGAATTCTTGAAAATACCGGAAGTAATGTGGCTGGCCGCAATCTTGACCATCTTTTTGCCCAGTTTCTCAGCTACTTCCTTGGTCGCCACGACAACGGCGGCGCCGCCGTCGGCATTGGGGCAGCTCATTAAAAGGGTAAGCGGGTCGGAGACCATTCTGGCGTTGACGACCTCTTCTACAGTGATCGGGGTTCTGAAGGAAGAATAGGGGTTATTCATCGCGTGCCTGCGGTTCTTTACTGCAACAAGCGCCATATCCTCAAGCGTGGCGCCGAACTCATGCATGTAACGGCGGGTTCTCATTGCGTAAATGCCAGGCATGGTTGCTCCCTGCAAACCTTCCGGGTCTCTTGAATCAGGAGCGAAAGCAGTTCCGCCGGCCCTGACGGAAGAAAGATGCTCAACACCAACGGCCAGGGCTATATCGCATGTGCCATCGGCAACGTGCTCGGCCGCCTTGTTGACAGCCATGGCGCCGCTTGAGCAGGCGCTTTCAACGTTGATCATGGGAACGCCGCCGAGTCCGAGGGAGCAGGCAATCCGCTGTCCGATGCAGATGGCGCCTGACAGCCCGCCCATGTTCCCTACGACTACCGATCCTATCTCTTTAAAGTTGATTCCGGCGTCTTTTACCGCCGCAAATATAGCCTGTCTGCCTAATTCATCCAGAGGCATCGGAGCTTTTCTGAATAATTGGGTCATGCCCGCTCCAATTATATAAACATCTCTTGCTCTTGACATCTTTTGACCTCCCTTTAATTATTAGCTATGTTTGTTATTGACTTTTTGATATTGCATTAAAATTCTCTTAAATTTAAAATCCTCTTAAATCGGCTTAAACCTGTAGCTGATGGTCTCGTTTCCATCTTTATCCTTGCGGATAACTCCCGCTGTCACTTCAACATCCATATCGACATGGAGCGCTTTTTGAATCGTTTCAAGGTCGCCTGTAACATCAATCTGGGCGCAGACGCTCACACCCTCCGGGAAATTAACAAATCCATAAGCTAACGGGGCTTGAAGACCCGGCTGTGGGATAGCAACTATTGTATAGGTATAAAGTTTTCCTGTCTTGCTGAGCGGCATCGGCTCCAGCTTGTCTGACCAACAATTCGGGCAAAACGGCAACTTGGGGAACCATGCCGAACCACACGAGCATTTATAGGCAACTAAGTACGGCTTTTCCCCTCCCTCAGGGATTTTAAGGATATCCGGATGAAATACAACCTGTTCTGCCAAGAACTACTCCTCCCTTTTTTTTGTTTTTTTAGATAATTATTTAGTTAAACATAAGTTTAACAACTCAGTCATAGCTTGTCAAGCGCAGTTAACAGTCAACTAGAAATCACCGCTTGAAAATGATGGAGGCTGAAATACGGAGCTGTTCCCGGCACAACTCGCGCACACGTTTGAAGTAAGCCGCGTACTCCTCGCTGCAGTAGTCGGGATACGTCCAGGGCAAAGGTTTGAAACTGCCCTGCGAATGCGAATAAATCAAGGTGAGGTCGCCATAGATACCCCTGCCCAGGTAGACCCTGTGGGCGTGATCCTTGGTCGTGGCCAGGATCAGCCTTGCCGGGGTAATGTAACCAGGATCAATATTCACCCTGCGCCGGCCGTCAACTGCCAGCTTATCTTCGATATGGTTGGCAAGCAGTTTCATTTCGGGAAGACGGCCGGGATCGGCAAGTCCGGCAAAGCTTATAAACAAACGTTTGAGGTCACTGCCCAACTCTTGTTCGTAATACCTGGTGAAATTAAACTCCACCAGTTCACTTTGCTGGTCAACCGGCCCCCACTCTCTTTCCAGTTCAAATTTAACGGTTTCAAACAATGATACATCCCGGGAAAGTAGCCCTGCCAGGATTTTTACAGGCTGCACTTCCCTTACTTGACCCATCTAAGCGCCTCCTCGCCTAAAAATACCTTTTTTAATTTTTCCAAAAATTAATACCACTGTTTAATTAGGACGGACTTACATTATCAAGGAACCTGTTGCGGCGGCCCTTGGCGCGGGCTTAAATATTTCAGCGCCGTCCGGGACCATGGTTGTAGATATCGGCGGGGGCACAACTGACATCGCCGTTCTTTCCCTGAACGGAATCGTTTGCAGTAAAAGCCTGCGCGTAGGCGGCGATAAATTTGATGAGGCAATCGCCAGGTATATCCGTAAGCGCCTAAACCTGAATGTCGGAGAACGCACCAGCGAAAAAATCAAGATGGAAATAGGTATCGCCGATGAGGAATTAATCTCCAACAGGTATATGGAAGTACACGGAAGAAGTTTAATCAACGGCCTCCCAAGAGCGATGCTGGTATACGATTATCATACCCATGAAGCCATTCAGGAACCGCTGGAGGCAATAATAGAGGCTGTTAAAGAAGTTCTGGAGAACACACCGCCGGAACTGGCGGCGGATGTTGTTGAAAAAGGGATTACCTTAACAGGCGGCGGTTCCTTACTCAAAGGAATAGACACCCTCTTGAGCAGGCATACCGGAATCAAGGTTCTCATTGCCGGAGACCCGCTTTCATGTGTAGCTCTGGGCGCCGGTAAAGCATTGAGGATGCTGGACGTTTTATCAGCCAGCGGCAAAAAAAAAAGCGCCCTGTTCCCTTTATCCAAAAGTTAGTCCATAAACCTGTTTAACTCGTCCAGCAAGCTTTCCATCTCTTCATGGGAAAGCTCCATTTTACTTTCCAGTTTGGTCATCTGCTGATCAAAAAAAGAATTGTTTTTCCTTATTCTTTCTATTTTTCTGTCCTGAATCTCAATCTCGCGGTCAAGTACGCCAAGGTCCATGCCCAGTCCGAATCTCAAATTAAAGAATTCCAAAACGGCTTTGCTCGCCCTTGGATCAACCCTGTCAGCCAGATAAAAAGGCACATTTACCAGAAAACCAGCCGCCGGAAGATCCCTTTTTTCGGCTACCCACAAAAGAAACCCGTTCATCGAAGGCGTCCCGCGATAATCAAGATCCATTTTCAGATCATAGGCGGCGAGATCAGCCTTTAAACGCGGCGAATTGAATATAGCAACGACTTCTCGCGGACTTGTCGTATGGGGCATCATGGAAAGCATCCCGCCCACAGTGTAAACTCCCTGCACATTAAAACTTTTAGCAACATCAAGAGTAAGGTTTAAAAGCTGATAACCCTTTGCAGACGGAGAATTGCTCTTAAAAAAGATCAGGTCTTTTTCTTCGGAAGAAAAAAATCTGCTTTCCGGAAACATGCAAATGTTATCTTTTATATCAACCCCGCCTAAAGTGAAGAATCCGGTCGGTTCAATATCCGCAAATTCCCTGGCCGACAGGCGTTTACTGATAAAATCAACAACCTGCCAACCTGTTTCGCCGGCATCAGGGCTCCAGCCGGAAACTAAAACAGGCGCTTTGTGTTTGGGGAATGCTTTCACTTTAACCATGTTTTCCCCCCTCCCTGAAAAAATCTTCCACTTCCTTGATGATTTTTTCCGTTTCGTCCTCGGTTATCGGGCCGGGATCAGCCCGCTTGATGTAATTTACATATTTTAATTTATCCAGCTCACTCCGGATGGGCAGAGACAGTTCATTATAAAGATGATCTATCTCTTTTTCCACATTTTTTGAATATAGATCAATATTTGTCCGGTCAAATTCAACCTTCAAACTAAAGGATAAAACATCAAGAATTGATTTTGAGGCTTTCGGATATAAAATTATGTGCCCGGGGAAATGAGCTATATAAATAGGGATTTCACCAAGCAGGCAGATGCCGTCCAGGTTTCTTCTCTTCGCCACGCCGATTAATACGCCATTAAGCCCGGTAATATTCCCCCTTCCTTCCCGCCCTCCGATATCACTCATCGCGATTGTGTTCGGATAACTCCTGGCTTGTTCAATGAGTTCCTCTTTATTAGGAATGGCCCAAACCCTGGGCGTCGAGGTATGATGGACCGGCGCAACCGCCGCTCCCGCAGTATAAAGCATTTTACAACCGAATTCCTCTGCCGCGTCAATTACCAGGTTGGCTATCTCGTATATCTCATCTTCACCGGAAGGTTGGGATTCGCCCAGGAAAAAAATCAGTTCCCGTCCTGCTTTTTTATGGTAAAACTTGTTTGCTGGAAAATCCATTCCCTGGACAATACCGTCTCTAACCAGAATTTCTTTCGGATAGAAATGGCGCCAGGATTCAATTTCACCGATTTCTTCGGCTTCCAGCTTATTTTTTAAGTAATTCACCGCAATCAAACCGATGTTGCCAATCCCAGGCCAGGCGGCAATCATATAGGGATCGTTGACCTTGGGTCTTTTTGAAAACTTCAGTTTATCTGTAATCTTAATCCCTTCTTTCCCTGTTTAACTTTTTTTCGAAGTTAAGTTGCGGCCAACTATGATCCTTTTTATATCGCTTGTACCGTCAGCGGATATTAAAAGCTGGGCATCCCTGTAATATCTCTCTATGGGGTAGTCTTTTATACATCCGTAGGCCCCGTAAATGTCCATAGTCCTGCGTGTACAGCGCAGGGAAGCTTCAGTGGTAAAAAATTTGGTTGCCGCGGCCTGGGTATCCGACATTTTACTGCCCTGCTCGATAAGCCAGGCGGTATAATACGCCATCAGCCTGCTTGCTTCCAGTTCAGCGTATATTTCAGCGATCTTAAACTGGATTGGAGCAAGATTGCTGATCGCCTTCCCATAAAGTGTTCTTTCCTGCGCAAATTTTATGGCAGCCTCCAGGGAAGCCTGCATCAAGCCCAGTGCGGAACCTGCCATACCGGTCCTGCCGTAATTGCTTATTCCTCTTAGGGCTACAGCCAATCCCCTGCCTTTTTCGCCAAACAGATTTTGTTTCGGCGCCTGGCAGTTATCTAAAATTATTTCACCATTGTAACAACCAAATAATCCGATTTTTTTCTCAACCCGACCCGGACGGAAACCTTTCTCTCCCTTCTCAACCAGAAAAGCTCCGAACTTTTTTGTTTCCTCATGCTTTGCTACAATGATTACGACATCCGCAATATGAGAGTTGGTAATAAATACTTTACGCCCATCTATACTATAGTATTCACCCTTATCGGAAACCTTTGTGGACATGCCTTCCAGGTCCGATCCCCCGCTTGATTCCGTAAATGCCGGAGTTATTAAGATTTTACCCTGGGCAAGAGCCGGGAAATACCTATTCTTTTGTTCGCTGGTTCCCATCTCCATCATCATACCGACGCCAATCTGCAGCACCTGCAGGGACATTGCTATTGCCGCGGAAATCCGGGCAATCTCTTCCAGCATAATCACCCGGGCGACGTGACCCATTCCCGTACCCCCGTATTCAAGGGGTACAGTAACTCCAAAGAATCCCTGCTCTCCCATTTTCCTGACCAGTTCCGGGGGCGTCTGATCGTTTAGCTCCATTTCGTCAATCAGCGGAGCAATCTCTTCTTCCGCAAATTGCCGGACGGTTTTTTTGAGCATCTCCTGCTGCGTATTAAGACTAAAATCCAACTTTATGTCTTCCCCTCTTTCGTAGATCAACCAACTATCCTACTCTGAAAATTAGTTTACATTAGGGAGGTCAACTGTCTACGTGCTTAATAATCGCCTCTTATGCTTGTACGAACTCGTTCACCCTCGGGCTAAGGTTTTAACCCGGCGCTATGCGTCTCAAACAGTAACCTCGCTTATCCCCGGGTTCTCTCGTTCTTTGAATTAAGGCTCAAAATCGCACTTAAGACTTTGGCCTCCCTTGCTGATGAACTTTCTGCATGAATGTCTAATATTAGAAACGTTGTTTCTTTTTCAATGTGTTAATAAGTACAGGTACTACCTCACGGTAGTCTCCAACAATTCCATAGTCCGAACGGCTGAATACAGGCGCTCTGGAATCGCTGTTTACGGCAACGATTACTTTGGCATCCTGCACGCCTACCATGTGCAAAACATCTCCTGAAATACCGACGGCGATATAGAGATCGGGACGGATAGTGGAGCCGCTGTGCCCGATCATCTGGCTTTCCTCAATCCAGCCGTTGTCCAGCGCCGGACGGCTTCCGCCCAACGCTGCCTGCAAGACTCCTGTCAATTCGCGCAGCAGTTCCCATCCTTCACGGGAGTCAACACCAGCCCCGCCGGCGACGACAACGCGTGCGGAAGTCAAAAGCGAAGGCTGAATACTTTCCTCAACAAACTCGACCAGGTCAAACTTCGCCGGCGGCAATTCGGGCAAGATACTGACCACCCTGCCGTCGTGCTCCGGAAACCAGGCCTGCTGAAAAACCCCGGGGCGCACAGTAGCAATTTGCGGCCTCTGCTCGGGAGTAACGATTACAGCCATCATACGGCCGCCAAACGCAGGGACCGTCTGAAGCAGGGCGCCGTTTTCGGTAAGTTCAAGATCTACACAATCAGCCGTACACCCCGTTCCCGCCAGAGCCGCCACCGCAGGAGCAAGATCCCGGCCTATAGGAGTCGCTCCGAAAATTACCACCCCGGGTTTTCCTTTCCTGATCAGGTCTAAAATAACAGGCGCGTAAAAGTCGCTCCTGTATCGCCCTAAAAGAGGATGTTCCAGAAGGAATACGGTGTCTGCGCCGGCGCTGATCAATACAGAAGAAGCAGTGCTTACATTGTCCCCGATTAACAGAGCGGCGACACGAAGGCTGAACTTATCGGCAAGCATACGGGCTTTAGCAATCAGTTCCAGGCTGACCTGTTTGGGGGCGCCTTTATATTGCTCAATAAAAACCCAGAGACTTTCTTTTCCTTCAATATCACCAATCATTTAAACACACCTGCCACTCCCGGTTGTTTAAACAGTTCTTCAACCCTGTCTTCTATGGAACCCTCCAATATCCTGGCCAGCCGTTTGGCAGGGGGGAAAAATAATTCCTGCACTTTAGTCGGCGAACCTTCCAGCCCGCTTTCCGATTTCGAAAGGCTTAGTTCTGCCGATGATAAAATAATAATCTCCTTGCTGCATGAAGCCATAATATTGAATAAAGTGGGGATGCGCGGCTTGTTAATCTGTTGGGTAACCGAGATTACTACAGGGGATTTAAGACTGGTTACGTAATGACCATGACTTGCAGCCGTCTTGACTTGAAAATAATTTTGCTCCACGGCACTGATCGAAAAAGCTTCTGTGAGGTGAGCGGCTCCAAGATGGGCCGCCAGTTGGGGACCGACCTGGGCAGTTCCGCTGTCTATACTTGCGGAACCGCAAACAACCAGATCAAAGTCAGGCATTTCTTTTCTAATCCCCGCAGCCAGCACCTTTGAAGTGGCCAGTGTATCTGCGCCGGCAAAATTCCGGCCGCTCAATAAAAAAGCCCTGTCTGCTCCCATGGCCAGGGCCTCCCTCAGGTGTTCAAGGCAGGACGTGGGTCCCATCGAAAAAACTGCTACAGTACCTCCCTGGTCCTGTCTTATTTTCAAGGCTTCTTCCAGAGCATTTCTGTCCACAGGGTTGATAATCAGTTCAATACCCTCGCGTTGAAGGCTTCCGTCTTCACGGAAAGTTATTTGTGACCACTGTTCCGGAACCGGAACCATCTTGACACAGACCGCAACCTGCACCTAATCTCCCCACCCTCTAAGCATTTTTAAGTTTTTATAATTTATTTCTTCATCGCCAGGTTCCGCCCGGCAATTACCCTCATGATATCATTTGTGCCGTCGGCGGGGACAAGCAACTGGGCATCCCGGCAGTATCTCTCCAACGGATAATCTTTCATGCAGCCGTATGCCCCGTAAATATCCATCGCCTTGCGCGTGCACTGAAGGGCAGCCTCTGTAGAAAAAAACTTTGCGCTGGACACCTGGGTATCAGATTTTTTCTTATGATCAATCAGCCAGGCTGCATTATAAGCCAGGAAACGGCTGGCTTCAAGGTCGGCGTATATTTCGGCAATCTTAAACTGGATCGGGGCGAGGTTGCTGATCGGTTTGCCGTAAAGGACCCTTTCCTGGGCGAACTTAACGGAAGCTTCCAGCGAAGCCTGCATTAAGCCAAGGGCGATACCCACCATGCCCATTCTTCCATAATTATTGATTCCCTCCAATGCAATTGCCAGCCCCCGGCCTTTTTCACCAAAAAGGTTTTCTTTGGGAATCCGGCAGTTTTCCATAATCAGTTCCCCTGTAATGCAGCCGTGAAAACCGATCTTTCTTTCCACCCTGCCGCGGCGGAAACCTTCTGTCCCGTTTTTAATAAGAAAGGCGCTGAAGTCCCTTTTAGCTCCTCCTTCATTTTTCGCTACGATTACCGCCAACTCGGAAATATGGGAGTTCGTAATAAAGACCTTACGCCCGGTGAGGCTGTAATAGTCGCCTTCGTCTACAGCACGTGTGGAAAGCCCTTCCAGATCCGACCCCCCGCTGGACTCCGTGATCGCCGGCGCAATCAGTATTTTGCCCTGGGCCAGTAAAGGTGAATATTCGGCCTTCTGTGCCAGGCTTCCCAAATCAATGACCATACCGGCGCCCATCTGCATAACCTGCAGCGCCATAGCTATTCCCGCCGAGATCCGTCCGACCTCTTCAACCATGATCATCCGGGCTAAATGGCCCATGCCCGTACCGCCATACTCCACAGGGATGGTCACACCCATAAAGCCCTGCTCCCCCATTTTTCTGACCAGATCAGTCGGGGTATTGTCGGTTATTTCCATTTCATTAACTAACGGAGCAATTTCATCTTCAGCAAATTGTCTGACAGCCTTACGTAAAAGATCCTGCTGGACGGTAGGTTGAAAATCCATAAAGAACCCCCTCCTATGAAAGACACTGTTCTTTAAAAAAGGTAATCATTAATTTATTATTCGATTATTTTTTATTTTTTTCCTGCTCAAAGGAACCATTATGAGGAGAATTGTCTTACGATAAGACAGGCATTTTGACCGCCGAAGCCAAACGAGTTGGACATGGCGGTCCTTACCGGGGCCTTTTTAGCCCGGTTCGGGACATAATCTAGATCGCATTCGGGATCCGGTTCTTCGTAGTTTATCGTAGGAGGGACAATTCCTTCCCGGATTGCCTTGACGCAGGCAATAAGTTCGGTAATTCCGCCCGCGCCCACTAAATGCCCTGTGGCGCCCTTGCAGGAACTCACAGGAATCATACCCGCATGGGAACCAAAAACAGATTTGATGGACATTGTCTCAACCCGGTCTCCAAGAGGAGTCGAGGTTCCGTGAGCATTAATATAATCTATTTCTTCGGGCGCTACTTGAGCCTTCTCCAATGCCATCCGCATGCAGCGGATTTCCCCGAATCCGTCCGGGGCAGGAGCAGTGGTGTGGTAACCCTCACCCAGGTTTGCGTAACCTAAAACCTCTGCCTGTATGAAAGCGCCCCTTTGCAGAGCATGGTCCAGCGTTTCCATAACAACTGCTCCCGCTCCTTCACCTAAAACCAGTCCATCACGTTTAAAGTCAAAAGGCCGGCAGGCTTTTTCAGGTTCATCGTTGTGTACTGACACCGCTCTCGCAGCATATAGGCCGCCCATTACCACCGCGCAGAACAGGGATTCCGCGCCCACCGCAATAATTACATCAGCCTCGCCCTGTCCAAGGAGCATGGAAGCTAGGCCCGCCGCATCCCCTCCGGAGGCGCAGGCTGTGCTTACAGTAAGAGCCGGCCCTTTAAAACCATAAGTAATGGCGGCGTGAGTAGCGGCGATATTGCCAAGCATTCTGGGTATGAAATGCGGGCTCATCCGGACCGATCCCGTCCTGCTGATCTTATCCTGCGCTTCAGTTATGGCCGGAATACCGCCGAAAGCCGTACCCAGAATTATTCCTACACGGAAAGAATCCTCTTTCTCCATGTTAAGGCCGCTGTGCTCAAGAGCCATTTTGACAGAAGCGAGGCCAAAGCGCATAAAAGTCTCCGTTTCCCGCACCAGCTTTTTGGGCATAAAGTTCTCGGGTATAAAGTCCTTCACTTCGGCGCCTATCCGGCAGGGTAATCCGGATGTGTCAAACCGTGTAATCATCCCAACTCCGCATTTTCCGTTTTTAAGGTTTTCCCAGTATTCTTCCAAACCAATACCAATTGGTGTAACCGCCCCCATACCTGTAATTACCACTCTCTGTTTCAAAGACAATTCACCCCTTTGGCTTTGTTTTTATAGTTTTTTTATAGTTTATTCCGGATCGGCCTGATCTCTTTCCTTTAAAAGTTTCCCGGCATACTCGACAAGCTTGTATTTTTTTATCTTGCCGGCGGCCGTAAAAGGAAGTTCGCTGGCCTCAATAAAAAACACATAACGCGGTATTTTGAATTTTGCCATGTTCTTCTTACAGTAGCTGATAATTTCCCTCCTGGTGGCCTTTTCGCCAGGTTTGAGTTCTATAAAAGCGGCGCCCACGTCACCCGCCACGGGATATGGAATTCCAACAAGGTAAACCTGGTTGACCTTCGGGTAGGTGCTGAGCACTTCCTCAATTTCCTTTGGAACAACATTCTCACCGTGGGTCTTGTAAATTTCCTTACTCCGGCCGGTAAACTGAAAAAAACCGTCTTCGTGCCAGATGACCAGGTCGCCCGTCCTCAGCCAGCCGTCTTTATCTATTGTTTCCGCATTTATCCCGGGCCGTTTGTAGTAACCCCTGATGACCACGTTCCCCCGGCAGACAAGCTCGCCCTCCACACCTCGTGGAAGCTCCTTCAAACTTACCGGGTCAACTACCTTGAGCTGATGATTTTGCCAGCCAAACTCCGGCAGCCCGCTGCAGTTGGGCGCCATCATCCGGCCTATGCGTGTGGCAACCGATTTTTCCGACTCACCCGGGTAACTCACGGTAATCATACCACCGCCCTCGGTTAACCCGTAGCCAGTAGCCAGGTTATCCAGCTGCAGGACTTCCTTCGCTCTCCGCCACAGGGGCAGGGGCGCCGGGGTAGCGCCGCAGAGAACAGAGGTTAACTGTTCAAGATTAAATCTGTCCACTTCCGGATAATTAACTAGGGGAAGCAGCATTGACGGAACGCAGATTATTTCATTGGCGCCGTACTTCTCCATTAGTTCAAACGCCTGGCTGATCACGAACTGCGGGTGGGAAATCACAGCTCCGCCCACAAAACTGGCTGCTAAAATCACATAATTCCAGGCAAAAATATGGTAAAAGGGCAGCGCGGAATAAAAACGCGTTCCGTTCTTGGTTGCCCTGGTTACACAGGTGGCGTACACGCCGCGCAAACACATGTCGTGGCTGAGCATAGCCCCCTTGGGCAGCGCCGTCGTTCCGGACGTGTACATGATATCAAAGATATCGTCGGGATAGCAGTTAGCTTCCTGAGCCCTGCTCAATTCCTCATCCTGCACGAGGGCGGCAAGGTCGTATAAACTGTTGAAGCTAAGAAACCCCGGGTAGCTTTCTCCTATAGGCGAAAAACAGATTAAATTCCTAATCTTCGGAAAACGGGAAAAGAGAGGAGTACTTACTGTTTCATCTGATTCAAGAGCTTCGGGGAACAGACCTCTCATAATTTTGATATAATCCTGCCTGCCCAGACGGTCGTTAAACATAATTGCGACAGCATCGGAGTCTTCAAGGAAAAAAGAAATCTCCCTTTCCGTCAGCAGCATGTTTAAAGGCACTGCAACCGCTCCAATCCTGGACAGGGCAAGTTTGAAAATAATAAATTCCGGATAATTCCCAACCAGCATGGCCACATGATCCCTGGGCCTTAGGCCAAGAAAGAGCAGCCCTTTGGCCACCAGTTGGGAACTTTTCTGTATTTCGGCGTAAGTGTATTCCCGATCCGGAGTGCAGATAAAAATTCTGTCTGCAAACAATTCTGCTGCATGGTCAAAATGCCCGGCTATCGTCCTGCGCGTCCATTCCGGGTACTCATCAGTCAAGTAACGAATTCGCTGATCGAGATCCGCCATTGCTTTAACCGGCCCCTTTCATTGATTTATGAACGGCGCCTTTACCCCAGGGCTAATCTTTCAGCGCCGCAAGGCTGAGCTTTTCCCAGAGCGTGGGATATCTTTTCTTAAGATCAAAGGGTTTGATCTTGGCATCGACATAAGCATGAGCGGTCATACCCTCAGCGGCCAGAATTCCGTCCTCCTTTCTGAACACTCGGTACCTAAACTCCATCCTGGCGCGGGTTAAGCTGGATAGCCAGGTTTCCAAAATTATTTCCTGCTCTGGCTTAAGAGACTGCTTGTACAGGCAGAAAGCCTCCACAGTAACCAGTGAAATTCCCTGCTCGTGAAAACAGGCCAGGTAGGGCAGTCCTATTTTTTTAAACAGTTCGATCCGGCCGTAGGAAAACCAGTCGAAGTACTTTGCATAGTAAGTAATCCCTGCTGCGTCACAATCCCCCCAGCCAACTTCCATTTCTTTCTGACAGAATACTTTTTTAGCGTCCAAATTCATCATCCAATCCTCCGGCAGTGCAAATATCAAAGTAAGCTTTTTCAGGGCTCTTCCTTTTTTATATATTATAGGTTAGCATATTGGCAAAAAAAAGTAAAATACGAAGAAACCCGAAATATTAACCGGCAGGAAATTTTACCAAATAAATAGAATTATTTAATAGAAGATTAGAAGGGAGGATGAAAGAGGGGTTTTATTGTTATAGTAATATTATTCAAGATTACCAAATTTTAATTCTAAAAGGAGATGTTAATACATGGCTAAAGTTCAGTGGTTAGGACATGCCTGCTTTAAAATTACATCCGGCAGCGGCAAGATAATCATTATTGATCCCTGGCTGGAAGGAAACCCTGCGGCTGCCTGCGGCGTGAACGACATAACCGCGGCGAACCTGGTGCTGGTCACCCACGATCATTTCGACCACATAACCAACGCCGTCCAGATCGTCCAGAAGACCGGCGCTACGCTGATTGCGGCAGTTGAGACGGCAGGCAAGCTGAAGGCCGCCGGAGTGCCTGAGCAGCAGGTAATCTTCTATGGAATGGGTATGAACATTGGCGCCACGGCGGAGGTTGACGGTATTTCAGTAACCATGACTCAAGCTTTCCACTCGTCCGAGTCAGCCAGCCCGGTGGGGTACATAATCAGGCTGGAAAACGGCTGCACGATTTACCATGCGGGTGACACAGGCGTCTTCGCCTCCATGGTCACTCTCGGTGACCTTTACCCGATGGACCTGGCCCTGCTGCCCATCGGCGGAGTCTTTACGATGGACCCGAAGCAGGCAACTATGGCTGTTAAGCTTTTAGGCGCTAAAAAGGTTATTCCCATGCACTATAAAACTTTCCCCATTCTGGTTCAGGACGCCGGTATTTTTGCCGATATGGTCAAAAAAGAAGTTCCGGAAGCCGAAGTGGTCATACTCTCGCCTGGGCAGGAATACACCACATAGAAAATTTTATTTAAAACCTCTTTTTCTCCTTAGAAAGCCTTTCTCCGGAAGAAACCTGGAAGGAAGGCTTTTACTTCTTTAACTTCTCTTAAACTACATATTCCGGCATAAAATACAAATACTAGCTGAACAGGCATTTCTTTATCAGAAAGGAATATACCTTGTTCAGAATCCGCTGGAAAAGCCGGTCCTCCAAAAAAGGTAACCCAAAAAATACAGCGCAGCAAAGCACCGGCGGTCTGAGTAATCTCGGGCGGAACAGCGCGCAAAACCTGGCGCACCAAGAGCCGCTGCCGGAGATCAGTTCCTCCGTCATGCAGCCGGACTGGCTGAACCTGTCCCTGACAGGTTCTCTGCAAAAAGATATCCCTTCGCTCAAGGCGGTTTTTAAGAACTGCGACGACGTCATTTTTCACGAATTTAACCTGGGGCAAAACAGGGAAATCCGCCTTGCCCTCATTTGCGTGGACGCGCTCTCCAGCAGCGAACGCCTGAGCCGGGAGATCCTGATCCCGCTGAAAACAAAATTCGGGGAACCGGCAGCCGGCGACAAGATTACTATCGAACAAGCTTTTGAATATATTAAGAACAGCGGCGCCGCTGTTACTGAAACTGAAGAAACGGCCCAGGTGGAAACTATTGTTGATCATCTTCTTTCCGGAGAAGCCGTCCTGCTTGTGGAAGGCTCTTCAAAAGCCCTGATCTTGGATACCAGGGGTTATAAAACCAGGGATATCACCGATTCACCCTGGGACCGCTCTGTACGCGGCTCACGTGAGTCTTTCGTAGAGGACCTTTTTACCAACACCTCGCTCCTGCGGCGGAGAATCAAAAACCCTGCCTTAAAAGTCGAAACATCCAAAATAGGGAGAGTAAACAGAACCGATCTGGCCGTAGCCTACATTGAGGGCATAGTCGATCCGGACATTGTTGATGAGGTTAAAAAAAGGTTGTCCAGGATTGACATCGACGGGGCGCTGGAAGGAGGACAGATCGAGGAATTTATCGAAGACAGCCCCTACAGCCCCTTTCCGACTGTCTTTCACAGCGACCGGGTGGACAAGGTCGCCGCCAAGCTGATGGAAGGACGCGTGGCCATTATCCTTGACGGCACTCCCTCGATAATGACCGTCCCGGCTCTTTTTATTGAATACTTCCAGAACACCGAAGACTACTACCAGCGCTACATATTTTCCAGTGTGGTGAGAATCCTGCGCCTTTTCAACTTTTTCCTGAGCATCTCAGGTTCCGCTTTGTATATCGCGCTTTCAACATACCATCCCGAATTGATACCCACTTCGCTTCTGCTAAGCTTTACAGCCCAGAGGGAGGCGGTGCCCTTTCCCCTGTTTGTGGAAGTCTTTTTAATGGAAGTGACTTTTGAAATCCTGCGCGAGGCCGGCCTGCGCATGCCCCAGCCCCTGGGCCAGACGGTAAGCATAGTAGGCGCCGTCGTGCTCGGCGAGGCTAGCGTGCGTGCGGGAATAGTGTCTGCGGCAACGGTGATCATCATCGCGATCGCCGCGATTGCTTCCTTCTCTTTCCTGTACTCGTCGACGATTATCTTTCGGCTGATCCGCTTTCCTATGTTCATCAGCGCTTCGATACTGGGTCTGCCCGGTCTCGTGATCATGATTTTACTGATGATCTTCCACCTGACCAGCCTGCGCTCATTCGGAGTGCCTTACCTGTACCCGGTTGCGCCCCTGAGCGTTAACGCGCAGCAGGATACAATTATCCGCGTCCCCTGGTGGGCTATGCGGAAAAGGCCCTACCTTTTAACCGGCAATCTGCAGCGGGAGGCCCCCGGCCAGAAACCGCAGCCCCCGTCCAGCCCGCCCAGCCGGGAGGAATCTTAGAAGATGAAAACAGAAGTAATTGACCAAAGGCAGGCACTGGCGCTTCTGATAATCAACTTCATCTCCGAAGGCCTCCTTTTCGCCCCTTCCGCAACATTCCTGCTTGCCCGGCAGGACGCCTGGATGTCAAATATAATTGCGCTTGCCGGGGGGCTTTTAAGCGCCTGGCTCTGGGTAACCTTAAGCAGCCGCTTTCCCGGGAAAACGCTCTTCCAGGTGTTTCTGATCATCTTCGGCCGTTATTTCGGATTGATTGTGGCGGCTTATTATATCTGGGGATGGTTTAACTTTGCCTGCGACGCCCTGCGCGAGATTTCCGGTTTGATAACCGCCGGTTTCATGCCCAGAACTCCCATTGTTGCCTTTATTATAGTTTTTGCCCTCCTGAGTACTTACATCGCGCATAACAGGATAGAGAACATAGGCCGGGTTTCCCTAATGATAATCCCCTTTATTATTGGTATAGTTGTTATCCTGTTTATACTGTCTGCCAGCGAAATGAACCTGGTCAATTTAACCCCTGTTTTTGAAAACGGGATAGTCCCTGTTGTTAAAGGGTCCCTGGCGCCCATGTTCTGGTTTGTCCAAGTAATAGAAATTTCCGTCCTGCTCCCTTTCCTGGACAAGTCCAGGGGAGTCCTTTGGACATGCTCAAAAAGCCTTCTGATCAGCTTTTTTGTATTTGAACTGATTGCCTTCGGAATAATGGCCATCCTCGGTCCCAGCCTGTCGGCCCATACTCTGGCGCCCGTCCTGTACGGAGCGAGGATGATCCACCTGGCCGGTTTTCTGGAAAGGACGGAACTTTTAATCATGGTCGTCTGGATTGCCGGTTCAATTATAAAGATTGCCCTTTACCAGTGGACAGTCTCCCTGGGCGCTGCACAGCTGATCGGGATGAAAGACTACCAGAGCCTTGTCATACCGTTCGGCATATTGTTGATCTGCTTTTCTCTTTTGCTGCACCCCAGTATGGTGCACCTTTATAATTTTGCGGGTTACGTCTGGAGCGGGCCGTACGGGTTGGGATACCTTTTCTTAGGCCCTTTTATCTTTCTTCTCTGGGCTATGGTTACCGGGAAAGGGAGCAAGTCATGAAGAAGTTAATTATCTGTCTTCTGCTGTTTGCCCTGCTTTTTACCGGCGGGTGTTGGGATTTAAAAGAACTCAATTCCATAGCCACCGTCCTTGGCTGCGGCATCGACAAGGCGCCTGACGGTGATGTAATTTTGACCCTGGAGATGGCCATCCCCTCCGGCATCTGCCCGTTAAGCGGCGGGGCAGTGGGTTCCTCCGCCGGTACGGGTACTTACTACGTAGTCAGCGAGAAAGGAAGAACTATTCCCGAAGCCCAGAGCAAAATTAGCGAGCGGGTTTCCCGGACAATCTTCTGGGGGCACAACCTTGTAATCATTTTCGGAAAAACTGCAGCCGAGCAGGGTTTACGCGAAGTGCTAAATTTTCTTTACCGTAATTTTCAGCCCAGAGAGGCTTCTTGGGCATTGATCTCTAAAGGGGACGCGCGGGAAATCTTTGAAAAAGGCAGACCGGTACTGGAAAGGACCAATTCGCAAACCATAGACAAGCTGATGACTATCAACGGGATAGGCGTGGAAATTGTCCCCTTTCTCCGGGATATGTACAGGAGCGGCAGCAATCCGGCAACGCCGTCAATCACTCTGGTGAAAAAGGATCTGGTTGCGGGAGCGCAAAGCAGGGCGCTGCAGGAACCCGTCCCCGGCATAGAAGGCCTGGCTGTTTTTAAAAACGACAGGCTGAAGGGTTTTTTAAGCCCGGAAGAAACCAAAGGATTTGACTTTCTTCGCAACTTTCATACAAAGCCGAAAAGTTTAGTTTTTATTACACCCGGACTTGAAGAAAAAAAAGAAGTTTCCTTCCAGACGCTCAGGTGGACAACCCGGGCCGATCCCGTTCAGGAAGGAAACAACCTTAAAATCTTTATAGAAATCAATTTACTTGGCAATATCCTTGCCCAGAAGGGCCATGAAGATATCTACGATATGAAAGTCCTGAAAATAATCGAGGAAAAGGCTTCCGGGGAAGTTGAAAGACTTGTCCGGGCCGCTGTCGTAAAAGCGCAGGGAGAATACGAAACCGATATTTTCGGCTTCGGCGAAACCTACCGCAAAAAATACAGAAAAATGTGGCCAGAAGTAGGCCCCCGCTGGGACGAGGAGTTTGCCGGAGCCGAAATCCGCCTCAGCGTCAAGGTTACGGTGAGGAATACCGGGCTTGAAACATCAAGGCCGGTATTCGAAAAAGGAAAAGCAGGTGGTTAGCTATGACCATAAATATTATTTGGGCATTCTTTGCAGTCATTGCCATCGGCATTGCCTACTGGCTGCGGTCGCGCCCGCTGGTTAAAAACAAGCAGTGGAGGGATTTTACCGCCTTTTCCTTATTTATGCTTTTTGCCGCGGCGCTCAGCGTTGCCCTGATTATGGAGGCCAGCCTACCCAACCCGGCCGACCTGCTTTTTAGACTCTCCGGTTTCTATATCCGCTGGCTTCTTACAGGAATACCGGGTGAATGATCAATAATAGTTATCCTTTGTTTTTCATTCATTTATTTACCCCTAAAAATAAATATTCCGCAGGGCCGTCATCTTGTATGGCCAAGATGACGGCCCGCGGATAACACCGCTGCCTGATAAGGCCCGGCCGTTTATACTATCGGCCTGACATAAAATAGTATACCATGGACAAATTTCCCGCTGCAAGAAACAACGGTAAAATCTTAAATCCCCATCGCTTCCCGCACAAGGCTCATTGTTTCGGCAGCCTGAACTTTCGCTTTTTTATTTCCCTCCCTGATCACATCTTCAAGATAGCCTCTTCTGCCCATGATTTCAGACCGCCTTTCCCTAATCGGCGCCAGTCTTGACTCAATATTATCGGCCAGGGAACGCTTGCAGGCCACACAGCCGATTTTTCCGGCCAGGCAGTCTTCCTCTATTGAGACAATTTTATCAGTGCTGTAAAAACCGTGGTACTTGTAAACAGTACAGACCTCCGGGCGCCCGGGATCGGTTTTATGAATCCGGGCAGGATCGGTAATCATGCCGTTTACTTTCCCTTTCAACTCATCGACGGCTGCCGTCATGCCGATATCGTTGGCATAACTTTTGCTCATTTTCCTGCCGTCTATTCCGGGGAGAGTCGGTATCCTGGCCAATTTCGTCTGCGGCTCGGGGAAAACTGGCCTGTACAGATAATTAAACCGCCTGGCCACCTCCCTGGTAAATTCAACGTGGGGCGCCTGGTCCTCGCCAACGGGCACGGCATTGGCCCGGTACATTAGAATATCAGCCGCCTGCAGCAGGGGGTAACCTAAAAAGCCGTAGGTCATAATATCTTTACCCTGTTCTTTAAACTGGTTGATCTGATCTTTATAAGTAGGCACCCGTTCCAGCCAGCTAAGCGGCGTAAACATCGAAAACAACAGGTGGAGTTCGCAGTGCTCGGGGATGCTGGATTGCACGAAGAGCACGCTCTTTTCAGGATCGAGGCCCGCCGCCAGCCAGTCCGCAACCATCTCCTTTGTATTCTCCCGGATAAAACCGGTTTCATCAAAAGCGGTCGTCAGGGCATGTAAATCAGCGATAAAAAAGAAGCAGTCGTATTCATTCTGTAAATTAACCCAGTATTCCAGCACGTTTAAATGACCGATGTGCAGCCTGCCGGTCGGCCTCATCCCGCTTAAAATCCTTCCCTTGCTCTGCATTGATATCTCCTTTCCCAGTTTAAAATCTTTTTATTATTTTAAGATATTACTTGCGACAGTCCCTGCGCCAGTACGATTAACAAATTATACAACGGTATGATTATCGGCCTGATTATAAAACCGACCACCCCGGTAAACAGAAGCAGGATCAAAATCAGCGTTCCGTAATTTTCAATGGCGGAAAGCCATTCCTGCCGTCCTGGCAAAAGCCCGGCCAGTATTTTCGAACCATCCAGGGGCGGCACCGGGATAAGGTTGAAAATTGCCAGAACCAGATTGAGTAAAATAATCTTGTTGAAAATTTCATTGCCGTAAGGTATTTTCCAACCTCCCAGCCCAAGGAGAACTGCTCCCAATACGGCAATCAGCAGGTTTGTAGCAGGCCCTGCCAGTGAAACCAGCATCAAACTCCGGCGCATATCACCAACCAGGTTCAGGGGGTTGACCGGTACGGGCTTTGCCCAACCGAATCCAGCAATAAAAATCATGATCAGCCCGACTACATCAATGTGGGCAACCGGGTTTAAGGTCAGGCGTCCCATGTAGCGGGCCGTCCTGTCGCCGAGCCGGTCGGCAGCCCAGCCGTGGGCATACTCGTGAAAAGTAAGGCCGATTACGACTGCCGGAAGCAAAATTGCTATATCATAAAGAGTCGGAAAATTAAACATTACAACCCCCCTATTGATTCAGGTATTGCCGGACAAAAGCCTCTTCGTCCTCCCTGCTCTTTACCCTGCCCTCCAGGCGGGCCTGCCATACGGCGTCGATTGTACGGCGAAAGATTGGCCCGGGGCGGTATCCCAAACCCTTAATAAACTTCCCGTCTATGCTCGGACGGCTTTTGAGAACAAATTCCAGAAGGCTGCGCAATTGATCGCGCATTCTCTCCCCGGCCGCAAGAGCAACCAGCAGCGGATAAGCTTCACGGGGTATTTCCAAAATCAGCTTGGCGAGTTTGCCAACGTTTTCTTTATTGTAACTATTCCGGACCCCCGACAGAATAGCCGGGCAGCCGGTTATGGAGGCTACAACGTTTTCCGTCAGACGCTTTCTAAGATGATACCTTCCGCAAATGATCCGGGCAGTTTCCGGATCAAGCCTGTGCATAACGGCAATCAGATAGCAAAGCCATCTCTTGGAAGGAACGTAAATATCCCATTCCCGAAGTTTTTCCAGAGAATACCCTATATCTTTAAGGGCGGGTTCAACTTCCCGGTAGGGCACTTCAGGAAAAATAAATGGCCAGACCCCCAGGTTATCCAGGCGGGCCAGCATCTCACCCGATCGCTGTTCGGAAAAGATATGTTTTATTTCCTCCCAGACACGTTCCGAAGAGACCATTTTTAACACCTGTTGATCCACTGCTTCCACAAGGAACCTTAAAGTCTGGGATTCGATGAAAAAATTATAGCGCTGCTCGAACCTCACAGCTCTTAAAATGCGCGTTGGATCCTCAATGAAGCTCAAGTTGTACAGCACGCGGATCTGACCGCCCAGAAGATCCTGCCGTCCCCCGAAATAATCGACCAATTCTCCGAAGCGCTCCTGATCAAGATATATCGCCATGGCGTTAATTGTGAAATCGCGCCGGTAAAGGTCCTGGTGCAGTGTCGAGCTTTCCACTTTGGGCAGAGCGGCGGGATACTCGTAATATTCCACCCTTGCCGTTGCCACATCCACCTTAAAATCCTCGGAAAAGATTAGTTGGGCTGTCCCAAACTGCCTGTGCGCCCTGACCCGCACACCGTAAAATTCACCCAGCGCAGAGGCCAGCGCAATACCGTCCCCCTCAACAACCAGATCCACGTCAAGGTTTACGGTTTTAAGCAAAATATCGCGCACAATACCCCCGGCGGCATAAACCTGGCAGCCGAATCTGTCGCCGAGTTCGCCGGCCTTGTATAACAGTTCCCGGATAAAAGGGGGTAAAAACGCATCAAGGGTTCCCTTTACATTGGCCGGGTGAACCGGCAGGGACGAAGAATACATCACCTGATACCGGGACGGTATTTTCCCATGCAGGGTCTGCAGCACATCGGAACGCGAAACAATTCCAACCAAAAAACCACCTTCTACTACCGGGACCCTGCCGATGTCATGTTCAATCATCAATTCCCTTACTTCAGATACCGGCATATCCGGATGTACAGAAATCAACCTGTTTGTCATAAAACCTTTTACAGGAGCATGGCCGAGGCCATGGCGGATGGCTTTTTCAACATCACGCCGTGAAATGACACCCAGGAGCTGCTTTTCCCTTACTACCGGAAGGCCGCTGTGACCGTACCGGAGCATCACCTGTCCGGCCTCGCTGATCGGAGTGTTCGGACCGATAGTTTTAACCGGACTGGACATGATTCCGCGGCAGGTAAGAGGCGGGCGGACTTTCTCCCTCATAAAAGCCAGCAGCTTTTCCATAACCTCATTGATTTCAGAGCCTTTTAAAACAGCCGAGGCTGCCCCCGCATGGCCGCCCCCGCCCAGGCAGGCAAGTATTTCCCCTGCGTTAATCTGGAACACATTGCTTCTGGCGACTATATAAACGCGATCTTCCATTTTGACAACTGTAAAAATCGCATCGGGCTGTTCGATTTTTGAAAGTGTATGGGTCAGAATATCCAGGCCGACTATAAATTCAGGCGCCTCGGCATTGTAGGTTAAGATATTAAAACCGTTTATTTGATGGTGATCAGCCGATAGCAGCAGTTTCTTCAACAGGTTTTTTTGCTCCTGGGTGAACGGCCTGCCCAGGAAACCGGCTACTACTCCAAGATTGGCGCCCTTTTCCAATAAAAAAGCAACTGCCTGCACATCTCTGGCCGTAGTGCTAGTAAAAGTCAGCGCACCGGTATCCTCATATATGCCAAGGGCAAGAATCGTGGCTTCAAGCGCAGTGATTGGCACACCCTGCCCGCGTATTTTTTCGATCAGCAGGGTCGTTGTGGCGCCGACCATTTCAACCACTTCCAGATCTCCATGTAGGTCACCGTTTACCCAGGGGTGATGGTCGTAAATATGGATCTCAACTCCGGGTTTAAACGCATCGGCCAACTTGTCCAGCCGCCTGGGGTTCTTCGTGTCGACAATAATTACCCTGCTGACCTTCGAAAGATCTATATCCCTGACCGTGTAAAAATCCAGTATGTCCTTATGCAGAGAAATAAATTCTTCCACATTGGGTGAATGCTTGCCGGAAAAGACAGGCAGGGCCATAGGATAGATCTTTTGCGCCGCTACCATCGAAGCAAATGCGTCAAGGTCTGTCTTACTGTGCGTGGTTATAATTTCCAATCCGCGGGAACCTCACTATTTATTCGTTAACACAAGGGGACGGTTCTCTTGACAACAAAGGCATCATTAAAAAATACAGGGGGACGGTTCTCTCGTTCTTCTCTCGTTCTTTGAATGAAGGCTCAAAATCGCATTTAAGGCATTGTCCTCCCTTTACCTGGCGAATTTTCATCCTTTAGCCGGCGCTGCTTCGGCAGCATGGATATCTCACCATCTAATTATACACTATTCTTTGCATCTGGTAAAACCAGCCAATTATCCAATTATCTATTTAATTTTCTCATCCTGCCGAGGCAATGTTTTTCAACTGCCCGCCTTTTTTGACCAGCCTATCAGGCATCCGGTCATGGCTTATGATATCTTCATACGATTCCCTTTCCAGGATAAGGTCGGTAATCCCGTCATTAACCATCACCATAGCAGGCCTGGGGAGGCGGTTGTAATTCATGGACATGGCGTAATTATATGCTCCCGTGCAGCTAACTGCCATAATATCACCAGCCTCAACAATGGGAAGTTTTATATCCCAGATCAGCATGTCTCCCGATTCACAGCACTTCCCGGCTACTGACACCAGTTGAACTGGATCCTGTGTAATTTTATTAGCCAGGCAGGCCTCATAACGAGCCTGGTAAAGGGCCGGACGCGGGTTATCTCCCATCCCGCCGTCAACCGCAACATAAGTGCGTATCCCGGGTATTTCTTTGATTGCTCCAACTGTATAGAGAGTTGTCCCCGCCGGGCCGCAGATGGAACGACCGGGTTCTACTATTACCCTGGGAGTTGCCAGCCCTGACAGGCGGGCTTTTTCATCAATAATCCTCATTATGTTGTCAGCATATTCCCTTACCTGCGGCGGTCTATCCTCACCAGAATAAAAGATTCCAAGGCCTCCGCCAAGGTTAAGTTCCCTGGCCATCCAACCGGTATCTTTATAAACACTGGCACAAAAATCCATCATCACTGAAGCACTGTGATTATAAGAATCCAGCTCAAAGATTTGCGATCCGATGTGGCAATGCAGCCCCAAAAGGGTGATATTCTCCTTTGACAACGCTCTTTCTATAGCTGACAGGGCCTGGCCGTTTTCAATCACCAGACCGAACTTGCTGTCAATCTGCCCCGTTTTAATGTACTCGTGCGTGTGCGCCTCAATACCCGGCGTAAGACGCAGGATAACCTGTGCTTTGAGCTTATTCTCACCAGACAGATAATCTAAAAGTTCAAGTTCATATATATTGTCGACTACAAACCGGCCGACACCGGATTTAAGGGCAAACCTTATTTCTTCAGGCGATTTGTTGTTTCCGTGAAAATATACACGTCCCATTGGAAATCCTGCCTGAACAGCGGTGTACAGTTCTCCCCCGGAAACAAGATCAAGACCCAGACCCTCTTCCTCGACCATTCGGCAAACGCTTAAGGTGAGCAGGGCTTTTGCGGCATAAATAACGCCTGAGCCGTACTCCGCAGTAAAAGACCGGTAATAATCACGGCAGTTCTGCCTGAATAAACGCTCGTCAAGGACATACAGCGGTGTTCCGAACCTTTGTGCCAGTTCAACTGTATCGCATCCGCCAATTTCAAGCCGCCCCCGGCTGTTTATATTCATAGTCCCGTGAAATCTCATTAGAAATTCCTCCTGCAGCTATAACATGATTTACATAAATAAGCGGCCCGTTACAGGAAGGCCGCTAAAAAACTGATTAATCAAGCCTCCCTCCCACCTGAGATAGCGCTCCACCGGGCAATGAGGTTTGTTTGCCGCGGTAACAGTCCGGCGTCTTTTCGGCGCCGACCCAGCCCAAAAACCCCGGCAGCTTTCGGACTTCGGCGGGATGCCCTTTCTTTTTGCCCTAAACACATTGCCGGATATAAAAGACAAACTTACTCTTGCAGCCCGCTCCTCTACCTCACCCCTGGTGAAATGAGGCAATTTTATTTAAATTAGCTTAATTTTAGCATGACTGCAGCATCGCGTCAAGACAGAGGGATTGACAGACGGGTTTGATTCCTGTTTCCTGTATACTGTGAAAGATTACATACCTTGACAATGCCATTGTTATAGTTTATGCTTTTTATTAAGAACTTTTCTTAAAAAGCGAGGGCAAAAAATGATCAAGACAGATAATAATCAACCTGTTTATGTAATCAGTGTTGCTGCCAGATTAGCTCAGGTTCACCCCCGAACTCTGCGCATTTATGAGGAATTCGGCCTTCTTACTCCCTCCAGGACGGAGGGCAACATCCGTCTTTACTCTCAAAAAGATATTACTGTGGTCAGGCATATCCGGTATCTTACCCAAACCAGGTGCGTCAACCTGGCAGGAGTAAAAATTATCCTGAAAATAGAAGAGCGGTACGGCATAAACCTGGAGGATGAAGATTAAAAACACATTTATCAAGAAAAGCATATTAGTCTGTATAAATATACTACATATATGCTGTAAATATCCTTGACAATATTGTTGTTAAGTTTTATAATTTAAACATGGAATTCGAATGCAACAATCTGTCTCTTCATAATTAATATACATCCTGGCGAGGATAAGATTTAAAAAATAATCAAAAATATGATATAAGGGGGTTAAATAATGGCTAAAGCAGTAGGAATTGACCTTGGTACAACAAATTCAGTTGTGGCGGTTATGGAAGGCGGCAAACCCACGGTGATAGTTAACGCCGAAGGAAGCCGGACCACACCTTCAGTAGTAGCTTTTAAAGACGATGGTGAAAGGCTTGTCGGGCAGATAGCCAGGCGTCAGGCAGCCCTAAACCCGGAAAAAACACTGTTTTCAATCAAGCGTTTCATTGGACGGCGTTATTCGGAAGTCAGCGAGGAAAGAAACCTTGTAACTTATAAAGCAGTTTCAGGGCCGAACGACGCCGTACGCTTCCAAGTCGGCGATAAAAACTACGCGCCTGAGGAAATTTCAGCAATGATACTGAAAAAATTAGTTGACGACGCGTCAAAATACCTTGGTGAAAAAGTTGTCGACGCCGTAATTACCGTTCCGGCATATTTTAACGACGCCCAGCGTCAGTCAACCAAAGACGCGGGGAAAATAGCCGGTTTAAATGTGCTGAGAATAATCAACGAACCGACGGCAGCCTCTTTAGCATACGGAATGGATAAGAAAAATAACGAAATGGTCATGGTTTTCGACCTCGGTGGAGGTACCTTTGATGTTTCCATCCTTGAAGTCGGAGACGGTGTTTTTGAAGTTAAATCAACCAACGGCGACACTCATCTGGGCGGGGATAACTTCGACAAGGAAATAGTGAATTGGATGGCTGACGAATTCAAGAAGAATTACGGCATCGACTTGAGGTCCGACAAACAGGCCTTGCAGCGCCTTATCGAGGCCGCTGAGAAAGCCAAGACAGAGCTGTCCACAACGCTTGAAACAAATATCAGTCTTCCTTTTATCACTGCCGACGCCAGCGGACCCAAGCATCTGGACATGAAGCTTGCCAGGGCGAAATTCGACGATTTGACCCATTACCTGGTTGAACGCTGCCGGGGACCGGTTAAAACAGCCCTAGCCGACGCCAAACTCAGCGAGAAGGACATTGATGAAGTAATCCTGGTAGGCGGCTCGACGCGTATCCCGGCTGTACAGAAGCTTGTCCGCGAAATGACCGGGGGAAGGGAGCCGAATCAGGGCGTTAATCCTGATGAGGTAGTCGCCGTCGGCGCAGCCATACAGGCGGGTGTTTTAGTCGGTGAGGTAAAAGATGTCGTCCTGCTTGATGTTACACCTCTCTCCCTGGGGGTAGAAACACTGGGGGGAATAATGTCCAAGATTATCGAGCGAAACACGACCATTCCGACAAAGCGCAGCCAAATTTTCACCACCGCGGAGGACAGCCAGCCGGCTGTTGATATTCATGTTCTCCAGGGAGAAAGGGAAATGGCCAGGGACAACCGTTCGCTCGGACAGTTTAAATTGGACGGCATCCCTTTGGCGCCCCGGGGAATGCCGCAAATCGAAGTCACCTTCGACATAGACGCAAACGGCATACTCAAAGTCAATGCGAGGGATAAAGCAACGGCCAAAGAACAGACCATTACCATAACAGGTTCAACCAGCCTCGTCAAAGAGGAAATTGACCGCATGGTCAGAGATGCTGAAATGAATACCGAGGAAGATAAAAAGCGCAAGCAGGAAGTGGAAGTGCGTAATGAGGCGGACGGGTTGGCTTACCGTGTGGAACGGCAGCTGAAAGATTTTCAGGATAGTATCCCCGTTCATGAAAAGGCCCGTATCGAGCAGATACTTAATGATTTGAAAACTGCTTTAAAGGAAAATGCTCCGATTGAAAGGGTGCGTTCACTGCACGATGATCTCCAGCAGGCTGCCTACTCGCTGTCCGAAGCTGTCTATCAAAAAACACATGGAGAAAATGCCGCACCCGGTCCCGGCGGACCTCCTCCGGGAAGGCCAAAGCCTGATGATGTCGTAGACGCTGAATTTGAAGAAAAAAGCTAAAAAAGTTAAAAAGAAAAAAACCGTACGATCGCACAAAAAGGCGCGTTTCGTACGGTTTTTTTAATACAATTCCTATTCAGGAGCCTTTGGCAGATTGCTTAAAGCCCCTTTTAAATCTTCCTCCGGAAGCGGATAGTCAATTAGGTTACCGGACAGGAAATTGTCATAGGCGGCAAGATCAAGGTGACCATGCCCGCTCAGGTTGAACAGGATGGTCCTTGCCTCCCCTGCTTCCCTTGCCTCGATTGCCTCCACAATTGCCTGCTGAATTGCATGGGCGGACTCAGGAGCCGGAACTATGCCCTCACACTTAGCAAACTGAATTGCTCCCTTGAAAATCGAGGTTTGATCAAGAGCCCGGGCTTCGATTATCTTATCTGCCACCAACTGGGAAAGCAGCGGCGAACCCCCGTGATACCTCAAGCCCCCTGCATGAATGCCCGGCGGTATAAAGCCCGACCCCAAGGTATACATGTAAAGAAGCGGTGTAAAACCGGCAACATCACCGAAATCATAGGTGTGCAGTCCACGCGTAAGTGTCGGGCAGGCGGTGGGCTCAACAGCCACCATGCGTACTTTCGTTCCCTTGGTTATTTTGTCATAAGCAAAGGGGAAAGCAAAACCCCCAAAATTGCTTCCTCCGCCGACACACCCGATTACTACGTCCGGGTAATAACCAGCTTTGGCCATCTGTTCTTTAACCTCCAGACCAATCACGGTCTGGTGCAGCAGGACATGATTTAAAACGCTGCCCAGGGAATAATTGGTGTCTTCACGTCCGGCAGCCTCTTCAACGGCTTCACTGATAGCCAGGCCTAAACTGCCCGGTGTATCGGGATTCTCGGCAAGAACACGGCGGCCGGTATTTGTACGTTCGCTTGGACTCGCGTATACGCTCCCCCCGAAAATTTCCATAATTGAGCGGCGGTAAGGTTTTTGCTGGTAGCTGACTTTTACCATGTAAACGACGCACTCAAGGCCAAAAAAGCTGCAGGCCTGAGATAAAGCAGTACCCCACTGTCCGGCGCCTGTCTCGGTGGCCAGGCGTTTGATGCCTTCCTTCTTATTATAGTAGGCCTGGGCAAGCGCAGTATTCAGCTTATGGCTGCCCGCCGGACTTACTCCTTCATATTTGTAAAAGATGCGTGCGGGTGTATCCAGCGCTTTTTCGAGGTACCTTGCCCTGTGTAACGGAGAAGGACGCCACAAACGGTATAATTCCCTCACCTCATCAGGGATCTCAATCCACCTTTCCAATGTTGCTTCCTGCATAATCAGGCCCATTGGAAAAATCGGCTTTAGATCATCGGGTGTCAAAGGTTGTCCTGTCCCCGGGTGCAGCGGCGGTTTCGGCAAATTGGGCATGTCCGCCATGATATTATACCAGTGGGTTGGAATCTCATTCTCGGAAAGAAATACTTTCAGTTTCTCCATACTTTTAAAAGCTCCCCTCTTCTCAAGTAGACTATTGACCGATTAATATTATATTTTACTTTATAAAAAGATAATAAATCAAGAAAGTACAAAATAACATATTACTTTATTTAATCTGTAATTTCGGAAAAATATATCATTGACAAACCCTGGTTAAAAATATTATAATTAATTATACTCTCATAAGTCCTTCCTGGTTTTAAACTGTAGAGTATTTCAGTATAGTGTAATTCAGCCCGAACCAACAACTTATAACCTAATGACAGGATGTCTGTAATAAAGAGACGCCATCTTAAAAGTATTCAGGAGGTGGGGAAAATGCAAACGTCCCTGAATAGCAATCCTGTGGACAGCCTGGCAGTAATTTCTAACAGGGGCGCTTATACGTTCGCGGAGGAAAACGGCAAGCTGAAAACTACACGTTCCGTAAGCGGACTGGTATCAGCAGTTGAACCTGTATTGACCAGCAACAAGGGAATTTGGGTATCCTGGTGCGGAAGGCTGGACAACAACCGGAACAGTCAGGGTATCCTGGCAGCAATCCCAACTGACCAACCCCAGTACAATGTTCAGGAAATAATCTTAAATGAAAAGGACTACAACGCATATTACCACGGTTTTTCCAACAGTACTTTATGGCCCCTCGCCCATCAGATGATTGACAAGTGTGTTTTCGAAGGAGAATTCTGGCACGCCTACCGCAGGGTCAATTACAGATTTGCGCAAATAACAGTCCGCGTAACACAGCAGAATGATCTTTTTTGGGTACATGATTATCACCTTATGCTGGCGCCCAAACTGATCAGGCGCTACTATCCCCTGGCAAGAATAGCCTTCTTCTGGCACATTCCTTTCCCTCCGCTGGACGTTTTTCAGCTTTTGCCCTGGGGAAAACAGCTGCTGCAGGGTTTGCTTGGGAGTGATCTTGTAGCTTTTCATACGCGATCTTATGTAAACAACTTCCTTGCCTGCGTAGAACATTATTTCCCTGCTAAAATAAATCAGGAGAAGGGAACAATCAGGCTGCGCGACAGGAGAATAATGGTCAGGGATCTTCCTGTCGGCATTGACTGGCGCCGCTTTGAACAACTGGCTGCTAATCCGCTGGTCAGGCAGCGGGCACACGAAATCAGGAGCGCTATAGGTTCCGAATACCTGCTGCTCGGGATTGACAGACTGGATTATACAAAAGGCATCCCTGAAAAAATAAAAGCCCTGGGAGAATTTTTGAAAAAATATCCCAGGTACCGAAGCAAAGTGAGCCTGCTTCAGATAGGTGTACCCACCAGGAACGGCGCAGACACCTATGATCTGTACAGACAAAAGATCGCGCAGGTTGTCGGGGAAATTAACGGCCTCTATGATCAGGGCTACGGAGCAGTCCCGGTCAGGTACCTGAACCGTTCACTGGATGAAACTGAACTTGTAGCCCATTATCTGGCCGCTGATGTAATGATGGTTACTCCCGTGCGTGACGGGCTTAATCTCGTAGCGAAGGAATTTGTTGCTTCCCGAAATGACGGCAATGGAGTGCTTTTGCTCAGCACTTATGCCGGAGCAGCCGAACAATTGGAAGGCGCCCTGCTGGCCAACCCTTACGACTACGAACAGCTTGCAGTTAAAATCAAAAAGGCGCTGGAAATGTCTGCCGCGGAAAAACAAGAGCACTTAAGAATTTTAAAACAGTCGGTTGTGAATAAAGATATCCAATGGTGGTGGCAGACCAACCTGAAACTCATCGCTGTATCATCAATCAGGCCGGTTACGGAAGAAGGTATCTCATCCTCAAAAGCAGCCAGGTTATCTTAATACCTTTAATAATTTTCCTTCTGGACTGTCAAGCCGGTATCCAACCGGCTTTTTTGTTTGCCTCAACTACTCTGAGACACAGGAGAACCGTCCCCCTGTGTCTTTTTCCGCTTACTATTGCATGTTTGTCATGTCGATGATATAGTATTGGCAATAAAAAATTTATTTTTATAAAAATTCAAGAGGAGGTTATGCTTAAAAAGGTAAGGGAGCAGAGCTGTAAAGATAATAGAAACTGCTTTATTCCCAATTAAAAACTTTTCAAAGAGGGTTGGGGTTTTTGTGATGCGACAACCAATTGTCATCGATGATAGGAAGTCTGATCTCAGCAAGGAAGTGCTTCTGCACAGCGGTCAGGATGCTACTTTGTGCTATCAGTGCGGCAAATGCACTGCCGGTTGCCCGGTTGCTTTTGCAATGGATTTTACGCCAAACCAGATTATGAGAATGGTTCAGCTGGGATTGACAGATGATGTCCTGAATTCTCAGACTATACGCCTTTGCGCTTACTGCTCAACCTGCTCTGTCCGTTGTCCGCGCAACATCGGCGTGGCGGACGTAATGGACAGCCTGCGCATAATGGCCGCCGAAAGAAACATTTCCGGCACGGGCAGAAGCCGCAAGGTAAATATTTTCAACCAGGCCTTCTTAGATACTTTAAGCAGGTTTGGCCGGTCGCATGATGTCTTAGCCATGGTTTTATTTAATTTAAGAAGTCGTCAGCCTTTTCTCAACGCGAAACTTGGTTTAAAACTATTTAACAACGGAAAAATAAAGATTAAGCCGAACAGATTCAAAGGAGTTAGTGAAGTCAAGGAAATTTTTCAACGAATCAATAGATTAAAGAAAGGGGCTTAAGGGTAGTGAAAATTGCCTATTACCCCGGCTGCGCCTACGAAACCAGCGCCAGAGATTACGAAGCTTCAGCAAAGATTGTCTGCAAAAATTTAGGCATAGATTTGGTCGAGATACCTGACTGGAGCTGCTGCGGGGCTACCGCCGCGCACAGCACTGACCACCTCCTGGCCGTGTCCCTGGCGGCACGGAACCTGGCCCTTGTAGAAAAAATGGGCTTCGATACTGTCACAGCCTCCTGTTCGGCCTGTTACCAGAGGCTGGCCCTTGCTCAGGCAGAACTGGCGCAGGACAAAAAATTACTCGAACAGGTGAATGAAATAACAGGTTACGATTATAAGGCAGCGGTAAAGGTGAATTCGATCCTGGAAGTCATTGCGGGTTTGGATGAGGAAAGCATCAAGGCCAAGGTTACCAAGTCTATGAAAGATTTTCGTATTGCGACCTATTACGGGTGTCTGCTGGTCCGGCCGTCAAAAGTAAAGATTGACGACCCGGAAAACCCGACGATCATGGACAGGCTTATGCAAGCAACCGGAGCCCAGGTAGTGGACTGGTCCCATAAAACGGAATGCTGCGGGGCGTCCCTGTCGGTCACCAACAACGATATCGTCACTGCTCTGGTATCCAGAATCATCAAGGCCGCCAATGCAGCGGATGCCAACTGTATTGTTACCCCCTGCGCATTTTGCCACATGAACCTGGACTATTACCAGTCTTTTACTGCTCAAACAAAGGGCGCCTTAAAAGAGATGCCCATTTTTTATTTTACCCAGATCCTGGGGTTGGCTATGGGCTTCAGCAAAAAGGATATGGGTGTCGAATACAACATTACCGATACATCTGAATTAGTTAAAAAGGTTGTCTGAAGAAATACCTGAGAAGTGGTTAAAATTGTATTACAACGAGGAGCGATAATATGCAACGCATTGGTGTTTTTATCTGCTGGTGCGGTTCGAATATAGGAGGTGTTGTGGACGTACCCGCGGTAGCCCGGGAAGCTGCCAAGTTCCACGGGGTGGTCTACAGCGCCGAATATAAGTACATGTGCTCGGAGCCTGGCCAGGAGATGATCGTTTCCGCAATCAAGGAACACCGTCTGACCGGGGTGGTCGTCGCTTCCTGCTCTCCCACCCTGCATGAAATCACCTTCCGTAAGAATATTGCCCGTGCAGGCTTAAACCCCTATATGCTGGAAATGGCGAATATCCGTGAGCAATGCTCATGGGTACACCAGCACGAACCGGAAAAAGCCACCCAAAAAGCTATTGAACTGGTGCGCAGGGCGGTTGCCAAGGCTGGAAAACTGGAGCCGCTTTTTGAGAGCGCTATCCCGGTAACCAAAAGAGCGCTGATCATCGGCGGGGGTATTGCCGGTATCCAGGCTGCCCTTGATATTGCCGACGCCGGCAACGAAGTAATTATAGTAGAAAGAGAACCAACCATCGGAGGCAAGATGGTCTTACTGGATAAAACCTTCCCCACTCTTGACTGTTCGGCCTGTATCAGCACACCTAAAATGGTGAGCGCTGCCCAGCACCCCAACATCAAGATTTATACCTATGCGGAAGTGGAAGAGGTAAAGGGTTATATAGGAAATTTCTCCGTGGTGGTTAAACAAAAAGCGCGTTCTGTGAACAGCAAGTGCACAGGGTGCGGTATCTGCTGGGCAAAATGCCCCACTAAAAATATACCCAATGAATTTGACCTGGGAATGAGCATGCGCAAAGCTATCTATGTCCCCTTTCCCCAGGCGGTGCCCAACCGGCCGGTTATTGACCGTGAACGCTGCCGGCAGTTTGTCAAAGGCAAATGCGGCGTCTGCCAGAAGTTTTGCCCTACAGGCGCAATTGACTATGAACAAGGGGATGAGTTCGTTACCGAAAACGTCGGCGCAATCCTTGCGGCGACCGGCTATGATTTAATTGACTGGACCAAGATATATGGTGAATACGGATATGGAAAATATCCCGATGTAGTTACCGGCCTGCATTTTGAGCGGATGGTGAACGCCTCCGGCCCGACCGGCGGCAAAATCCTGCGCCCCTCTGACGGCGAACAGCCTAAAACGGTTGTCTTTGTTAAATGTGTGGGTTCGCGTGACGAGGCCAAGGGCAGGGAATACTGCTCCAGGGCCTGCTGCATGTACACAGCCAAACACGCCCACCAGGTTCTGGAGAAAATCCCCGGATCACAGGTGGTTATCTTTTATATAGACGTTCGCTGCGCAGGCAAGGCATACGAGGAGTTCTATTTAAAAACCTTACACGAAGGGGCCATCTACACCAGAGGAAGAGTATCCAAGATCTATCCTGAGGGCAACCATCTGATTGTCAAAGGGGCCGATACTCTTCTGGGCAGGCCGGTTGAAGTCGTTGCCGACATGGTCGTACTGGCTACGGCAATGATACCTTCCGCGGGTTCCGCTGATGTTGCCCGGACAGTTGGATTTACAGTCGACAAAGACGGATTTTTCCAGGAAGCCCATCCGAAACTCCGGCCGGTGGAAACAAATACCGGCGGTGTATTTCTGGCCGGCGCCTGCCAGGGACCGAAGGATATTCCCGACACGGTTGCCCAGGCCAGCGGCGCCGCAGCTAAAATAATCGGGCTGCTTTCACATTCCGAGATAGCCGGGGAACCAACTATCGCCCGTGTAAATGAGGCAATATGCTCGGGCTGCCTGGCCTGCCAAGGGATTTGCCCCTACCGTGCTATCGAACCCAAGGAAATTGTGGAAAGGCTGCCCGGCAAACAGGTAACACGTGTGGTAGCTTCCGTCAACAGCGGCTTGTGCCAGGGATGCGGCGCCTGCACGGTTGCCTGCCGTCCGGGAGCGCTCAACTTAAAAGGCTTTACCAACGAACAATTACTATCTGAGGTGGATGCGTTATGTCAATAGAAAACGAGTCCCAGGAAAATTGGCAGCCTAAGATTGTCGGAATTTGCTGCAGATGGTGCACCTATGCGGGAGCGGATCTGGCCGGCATAAGCCGGATGAATTACCCGACGACAGTACGGGTAATCAGAGTTCCCTGCTCCGGACGGGTTAATCCGCAGTTTATTATCCGTGCGCTTCAACAAGGGGCTGATGGCGTCTTTGTCAGTGGGTGCCACCCCGGCGACTGCCACTATTCTAGCGGCAATTACCATGCCAGAAGGCGTCTGCAGGTTTTGAAAAAGCTTCTGGAATTTGTAGGCCTGGAGCCGGAACGTTTTCAGTTTTACTGGATTAGCGGCTCCGAAGGAGCAAAATTTGCTGAAACTATGAAAAAAATAGACGAGCAAATTAAAAAACTTGGTCCAAATAAAAAACTCAAAAGATCTAACGTCTTTAAACAAGGAGATAGACCGGCATGAAAGGGATAGAGGAGCAAATCAGAGCAACCTCCAGCCAGCTGCTGGCCGCCGGGGATGTACAAATGGTCATCGGCTACGGGGCTGGAAGCGATAATACAAAAACCATGCCAGTATTCATCAAACGCGCCGAAGACGTCGGCAAACTGGTTTTCAACCCCTTTTGCGTGTCGAATCTGGCAAATTATTTGCTGCAATGGAATAACTTTGACGGGAAAATAGCAATAGTAGTCAAAGGCTGCGACTCCCGTTCAATAATCCGGCTCTTGCAGGATAAACAGATCGAACGGGAAAAAATAATCGTTCTGGGTGTAAACTGTCCCGGGCAATTAAAATCGGGACAAGCTGAGGCAAAAATGCCCGTAGATGCTATTGTTTCCGAAGCAACAGCGGACAATTCCGGTTTCAAGCTGCAAACCAGCGGCGGCCTGATTACCTTCAGCCTGGATGAAGGGCTCCTGGAAAAATGCCGCCAGTGCGAGTCCAGCCGTCCGGTAATTTCAGATCACCTGTTCGGAGAAAAAGGTTTTGAAGCTGACAAGGCCGACCTCCAGTTCAACGACGTAGCGGCCCTGGAAGACGCCCCGCTTGAAGAAAAAAGCAGGTACTGGGACAAATACTTTGAACGGTGCCTGCGTTGCTATGCCTGCCGCAACTCCTGTCCGGCCTGCAGCTGCCGGGAGTGTGTTTTTGATATGGTTGAACCGGACTGGGTGGCAAAAACGGTGAATCTTTCCGACAACACCGCTTTTCATTTGATCAGGGCTTTTCATGTAGCCGGCCGCTGCACCGATTGCGGAGAATGCGAGAGGGTCTGCCCCGCGGAAATACCCCTGCGGGTATTAAACAGGAAAATAATCAAGGACATCAAGGAACTGTTCGGGGCGCCCATGCCCGGCAGCGATCTTGAAGCCCTCCCGGCGCTGAGCTTTTACTCTCTCGACGATCCGGAAAGTCAAAATTAGGGGGTGATTTTGTGGCAGTTTGCAAAAAAATAACCAAGGATAACCTGGTCCAATTCTTGCAGGAACTAACCAAAGACCGTATCCTGATTGCCCCCGTCCGGGAACATGAACTTGTTTCCTTCAGCCCCGTGGCGGACGCCGGACAAATTGACTTTGCTTTTCAGAACTCGTTTGTGCCGCCCAAAAGCTGGTTTTTCCCGCAAACAGAACAGATCTTTTCCTTCCGCCTGGAGGAAGGCAAGTACGAGCTGTCAACACCTTCTTTGCCCGGCGAAGCTGTGCTTTTTGGCGTACATCCATGCGATCTTAAATCTATTTTGGCCCTGGATCCGGTTTTTGACGGTAAATTTGATGATAACTATTATTGCGACAGAAGGAAGAATACAATAATTATAGGGCTTGGCTGCCAGTCCGTGGGCAGAAATTGCTTCTGCTTTAAAGTTGGCGGCGGTCCCCTGGAATCAAACGGATCAGATATTTTCCTGATCCCAACCGGGGGAGATTTCCTGGCAGAGGGCCTGACCGATAAGGGAACTGAATTAATCAACAAATATTCACGGTTTTTCTCAGACAGCAGCGCAGAACAGATTGACAAGGAAAAACGTGAAGGCACAGACCGGCTGCTTAAACAACCGACAGGCTTAAAAGGCGATTTCAATCTAGCAAAGGTAAAAGCTTTCTTGGATGCAAATTACGAGATTCCGTACTGGGAGGAGCTTTCATACCGCTGCCTGGGCTGCGGGATCTGCACCTACCTTTGCCCGACATGCCATTGTTTTGATATTAATGATTACGCAAGAAGCGGCCTTGAAGGAGAAAGAATTCGCTGCTGGGATTCCTGCCAGTTTAAAGATTTCACATTGATGGCAGGCGGCCATAACCCGCGTCCAAGCAAAAAGGAACGGGTACGGAACCGCTTTTTGCACAAATTCAAATACCACGAAGACAGATACGGCCTTTTTGGCTGTGTGGGCTGCGGGCGTTGTGTTCAAAAGTGCCCGGTAAACATTGATCCCCGTAAAATCATTCTTGACTTGCAGGAGGTGGCCGGGAATGAGTAATTGTCAAAACCCCATCCTGCCGCGCATGGCGTATATTACTAATATCATTGATGAAACGAGCGATACAAAAACTTTTAAGGTTGAATTCGAAGGCGGCGGTAAAGGGGATTTTCTGCATGAACCCGGGCAATGCGCCATGCTCTCTATACCTGGCGTAGGAGAGGCCATGATTTCGATTACCTCCTCCCCGACTTATAAAGATTTTCTGGAATTTACCATTAAAAGGGTCGGGCGCCTGACCAACGTAATTCATCAGCTTGAGGTAGGCGATCAGATCGGTATACGGGGGCCGTACGGAAACAATTTTCCTTACAAACTCTTAGAGGGAAAAGACATCCTGTTTATCGCGGGAGGTTTTGCGCTGGCGCCTCTGCGTTCGCTGATCAACTATGTCCTTGACGATGAACACCGCAAGGATTACGGCAAGGTGGATATAATCTACGGCGCCCGTTCGGTGGACGACCTGTGTTTTAAAAGAGAACTGTTCGAAAACTGGCCCAAAAGGCAGGATACACAAATTCATACAACCATTGACAGAGCCGAAGAGGGTTGGGACGGACACGTCGCCTTTGTTCCTACTTACCTGGAAGAGCTGCAGCCGTCGCCTGAAAACAAGTATGCCCTGACCTGCGGGCCGCCGATAATGATCAAGTTCGTCCTGCAAAATCTTCAGAAATTGGGCTACCAGGATGATCATGTAATCACAACTCTGGAAATGAGAATGAAGTGCGGCATCGGGAAATGCGGCAGGTGCAATATAGGCAGCAAATACGTCTGCCTGGACGGACCCGTCTTTTTCCTGGATCAGTTGAAACAGCTTCCCCAGGAGTATTAATAAAATCAATAAAATTAAAGATTTTTAAATTAAGGCAGTCTGAACTCAAGGCTGCTTTATTTTTTACTGTTGATCACATTAATAAAATATACTTATTAAAAACATATATTCTATTAATATATTCTTTTTGCCATTGGCAGTGTTTAAATGTACAATGAATCATTAACGCTTGTTCAATCTATCGTATACCGGAGGGAGTTGTAATTAATGAAGGAAAAGGTACGGGAAGCATTAAATAAAGTCAGACCTCTTCTCCAAAGAGATGGCGGAGATGTTGAGCTTGTTGACGTTAATTCTGAAGGCGTAGTACAAGTCAGGTTAAAGGGAGCCTGTGGAGGTTGTCCGGCTGCTGCTATGACCCTGAAAAACGGAATAGAGCAAGTTCTGAAACAAGAAATTCCCGAAGTAAAAAGTGTTGTTGCAGTTTAGGTTAGTCTTTTTGGAAATATCTACGTTATAGAATAAACCGGCTGCATCTTAGGCAGACGGTTTATTCTATTCTTTTACGCAGATCAGCAGATCCTTGGCAGCGGAGCGCCGGCAAGCATATTTAATTTTCTTATGCCGCCAAGCGCAGTTTTGAGACAGACATCCCCCCTGCCCGGTCTTATTTCTCCAATGATGCAGGCTTCTTTTGCATCACAGTCATTCTTCAGATAACTTAAGACGCTTTCCGCCTCACGGGCTTCCACAATAGTTAAAAACTTCCCTTCGTTGGCCAGATAAAGGGGATCCAACCCCAGGAGTTCTGCAATCCCTTTGACAGTTTTTCCGACGGGAAGACTAGTTTCATCAAACCAGATGTCCATGCCGGAAGCCAGAGCAATTTCCTTGGCTGTAGTCGCCAGGCCGCCTCTGGTTAAATCGCGCATAAATTTTATGCCCTGAAAGCGTTTTATAAGTGGCTCAATTATCTTGTTTAAGGGAGCACAGTCGCTGAAAACCTGGTTCTCCAGGCCAAGGGACTCCCGCTGAAGCATAATGGCCAGACCATGTTCTCCCAACGGACCGTTAACCAGGACCGCGTCGCCGGGCTTGATCCGGAAGTAAGCCAGATTTGTCTCCGGCAGTACGTATCCTATGCCGGTAGTCGTTATATAAACTTTATCCGCCTGTCCCCTGCCGACTACCTTGGTATCCCCTGTAATAATCTGCACATCAGCCTCTTTACAGGCCAGGGACATTGATTCGATTATCCTTTCCAGCTCAGACAGCGCAAAACCTTCTTCGAGAATGAAAGAAGCAGCCAAATAGGAAGGTTTAGCCCCACTGACGGCAAGATCATTGACTGTACCGCAAACAGCCAGTTTGCCGAGATCACCGCCGGGAAAAAAGATCGGATCGACAACAAAAGAATCTGTCGTTACCGCCATCCGCCCCGGTTGAACCAGAAAACAGGCTGCGTCGGTCAGGCTTTCCAGAATCTCATTTTTAAAAAACGGCAAAAAGTATTTTTCCAACAACCGGTGGGTCAGCAGCCCTCCATCCCCGTGGCTGAGCAGCACTATGTCGTATTTATCCTGCAAAAACCTTCACCCTCTACTTTCCAATCTTATCTATATTAACTTAACTCGTATTGATAATAGGCTGCGCAGGCGCCCTCGGAAGAAACCATACACGGTCCCACCGGCCATAACGGAGTACATCTTTTGGCAAACAGGGGACAATCCCCGGGATTAATTTTCCCCTTCAAGACATCCCCGCATGCACAGCCAAAATTGCTTTGCGGTGAAACCGCATCAGTCTCAACAGGAAACCTGAGGCTGGCGTCATAATCCACATAATCCTGATTTATTTTCAGACCGCTGCCCTCTACAATGCCGAAGCCGCGCCAGCAGACGTCCGCAGGGCTGAAAACCTGGTTCATTATTTCCCTGGCCTTCTTGTTTCCTTCCTCCTGAACAAGCCTTGCATATCCGTTAACCGTCCGGGCTTGCCGCTGAATAATCTGTTTCAACAAAAGGCAGATTGCTTCCAAGACATCCACAGACTCAAACCCGGCAATTACAGCCGGTTTGTTATAATCGGCCGAAATAAAGTCAAAAGCCTTCCTGCCTGTTATAGTACATACATGGCCCGGCAGGATAAAACCATCCACACCAAGTTCGGGATCGTTAAGAAGCACACTCATTACCGGAGGAACAACCTTGTGTACGGAGAAAACAGAATAGTTGGGCAGGCCTTGCTTTCTCGCCTGCCTGATGCTCAGGGCGATAGCCGGCGTAGTTGTTTCAAAACCGATTCCCAAAAAAACAACCTGTTCTCCCGGGTATTTTTCTGCAAAATCAACTGCTTCCAATGGAGAGTAAAAGATTTCCACCTTTGCCTGCCGCGCCCGCTCCTGTTCCAGAGACGAGTCTGTCCCGGGAACGCGCAGCATATCACCGAAAGTTGCAATTACAACGCCGGGCTGACGCGATAAGAGAATTATCCTGTCAATGTCACTTTGATCGGTTACACAGACAGGACACCCGGGGCCGCTCTTCAGTACAAGGAAATCCTTTAACAGACTCCGGATGCCGCTCCTTGAGATAGCTACCGTATGCGTGCCGCAAATTTCCATTAAAACCGGCGGCCGTCCCAACTCGCAGGCTGCCTTTTCGGCAAGGCCGGTCAGTTCTTGTAAAATCCTTTTACCAATTTCGGGATCATTCCTGTTAATCAAAATAAACCTCCTCTAAAAGCTTTAAGGTTTCCTGCGCGTAATCAGCGTCGTTAATTTTTCCTATCGCGCAGCCTGCGTGCACCATCAGGTACTCACCCGGAATTACTTCCTCGTCTATTAAAAGAATGCTGACCTTTTTTTGAACTCCGAAACTTTCAACAACCGCCCAGTTCTCTATCTTGTCAACTGCTATCACCTGACCGGGAATACCTAAACACACTTTTCCTGCCACCTCCAGTTTGCAATCATAACCTGTCCCAATGCAATTCCTCCATCGTTTGCCGGCGCCTGGCTGTGAGTCAGAACCTGATAGCCGCGTGTCTTTAACACCCTTTTGACAGCCTGCAGAAGATATGAATTCTGCCAGGTCCCTCCGCTTAAAACTACTTTTTTCAGTCCAGTTATTGCAGCGGTTCTTTCCGTAAGTTCACAGATGATATAGACCATGGTCTGGTGAAATTTGGTCGAAATAATTTCAGCAGGCACACCGGAAAATTTATCTTTTAGAATTTCTTCCATCATACTGCCTGGGAAAACGATGCCATCGCTAATCTCATAAGAATATGGCTGAAAATAGATGCCTTCTTCGGGTTGCAGGGCTACCTCTCCCAGCTCAATTGCGGCCTGTCCCTCATAGGTGTTCTCCAGGCAAATCCCTGTGAGAGCGGATACCGCGTCAAAAAGCCTTCCGCAACCGGAGGACAAAGGCGAATTAAAACCTTTGACAACCATTTTTTCAATTATATCTACTTTTTTATCTTTAAAAAGGATTGCGGCATACTTTTTTCCTCTTTCCTGAAGAAAGGTTATCAGATAGGCTACCGCTGTCCGCCAGGGCTGCCGGATGGCCATTTCCCCACCGGGCAGTGGAACATAAGCAAGATGATACCGGCGTTTGAAGCCGGAATAATTACCGGTCATGGCTTCAAATCCCCAAAGGTTGCCATCGGGGCCGTACCCGGTCCCGTCCAAAATAATCCCGATGACTTCCTCGTTTTCCATTTCGTTGTCAGCCATGCAGCTGGCCAAATGAGCATGATGGTGCTGGATTTGTTCATATGCCGGAGCGTAAATTTTAAGGGCTACCTGCGCTGAGTGGTAACCCGGATGACTATCGTAGGCAACAATCTCAGGATTGACTCCAATGAGTTTTTGAAAGTTGGAGAGGCTGGCAAAAAGGTTCTCTTCGCCTTCCACGCTGTCGATTTCACCAATGTACTGGCTCATAAAAGCCTGCTCTTTCTTAAGCAGGCAAAAGCTGTTCTTCATCTCTCCGCCTACGCCGAGGATAACCGGGGCTTTGCTCCCCCGCCGGACAGATAAATAGCCCGGAACATATCCGCGCGACCGGCGGTAAATTTGTTCTTCCCCGTCAATAACCCTGACCAGTGAATCATCACACCTGTTGACTATTTCCCGGTCATGCGCCAGGAAAAAATCCGCAATTTCATGAAGTTCGGAAAACGCCCTGCTGTTTTCCTTAACCAGAGGAAGACTGCTGTAATTGCCGCTGGTCATTACCAGAACGTCGAAAGGCCCGTTTAACAAAAGATGGTGCAAAGGTGTATAGGGCAGCATAAAACCCAGTGTTTTAAGACCGGGAGCAAGCTCCCCCGGAAGCATGCAGGATATCTTCTTCCTTAAAATAACTATTGGCGCCTGAGGCGAACTAAGCAGTTCGGCCTCTCGTTGAGTGGTCAGACAATATCTCTGAACGGTTTCCAAATCTCTGCCCATTACCGCAAACGGCTTTGCATCCCTGCCTTTTCGCCTGCGCAAAACCTTTACGGCCTCGGTGTTTTTCGCGTTGCAGATCAGGTGAAAACCGCCCAACCCCTTCAGAGCCAGAATTTTACCCTCTTTCAGGATGTCCCAGCAGAGCTCCAGCCATCCCTTCGGGCCGTCAATTTTCACTCCCTGACGGTCAACAACCTCCACCCGGGGCCCGCATTTCGGACAGGCTATGGGCTGGGCATGGAACCTGCGGTCGACAGGATCGGAATATTCACGGGCGCACTCGTCGCACATCTTGAATACAGCCATCGAAGTTTTTGGCCTGTCGTAGGGGACCTCGTTGATTACAGTAAAACGGGGCCCGCAATTGGTGCAGTTTGTAAAAGGATACTGGTAATGCCTGTCCTGCGGGTCAAATATTTCTTTTATACATTCAGGGCATGCAGCCACATCCGGAGGTATTAAAGCTTCTTTATCATTCCCGGGCGCACTTTTGAGTATTTCAAAGGACTTGTACCCGCATGGAGGCAGCTCGATTTCCTGATAATTGCTGATCTTGGCCAGACGGGGAGTGTTTTCTTTCAGCTCTTTTAAAAAGTTGCGGATGTCCTGCTCCTCACCTTCAGCCTCTATAACCAGTCCTTCTCCTGAATTCAGAACACTTCCCTTAATACCCATAGTAAGCGCGAGGTTATAGACAAAGGGGCGAAAACCAACCCCCTGGACAACGCCTTTGATAAGAAGGCGGTAATGGGTAATTCTTTTTGTCTTAAAATCCGTCCTTCCGTCCAAGTCCACTCGCCCCCTTTTTCGAAAATTCGCCGGAAATATTATATTTCCTCCTTAAACTGTACTGCCTTCACTTCCCGGATGTTATTATTTTTACGTGAATATATATTTTATTATAAATATGCCTTCATAGACAACCTGTTTATTTTGGCAGCGTTGTTTAATCACGTTCCAGCTGTTACTATTCACAGCCCAAAAAATATACATGCAGAACAAGGCTAATTTCTAGCCTTTTTCTGCAGCATTAAGAATTTCTTTCAGTTTTAAAGGATCCCCTCTGCAAAGTCGAAGCATTGCATAGAATTCATTAATTCCGTTCCTGTAACACGTTTCAAGAGAGGATTTGATATTGGCATAGAATGATGTAGTTTTAACATTTTGCACCT
>DOTD01000049.1:9784-10328 GCA_003513005.1 Desulfotomaculum sp. | reverse complement strand
CTCCATGTAAGAAGCGGACGATTTGCTTAAAATTATGCCCAATGATTTTAAATCCAGTTACCAGTGTCGCTTTGGCTTTACCCCTTACCTTGAGTCTTCTAAGCTCCTTGTGAACACTTTAACGAGGAATTGGTTCCTTCAAGAGCTGTACGTTTGCTGGTAGCTTCTTTTCTGGCCCTTTTATCTTCTTCACGTGCGCGGGCTTCGGCCAGAAATACAGCCTGTTGTTCAACTCGCAATACTGTATTATTTTTTCGAAATTTTACCGGGCAGACATTTTGTCTGGGACAGTTCGAACAGACATTCCTGTCAAAATAAGCAAGGATCACATTATTCTTTCCATTAAACTGGCAACTGTATGGAGTGTGTCCCTCCGGGCAGGCTTCTACCGTTTTGTGGTCTTTAATTTTAAATGCGGTCAGCGGAAGCTTTTCATGATCTGGTTTTTTCCCGGTCATGTCTGTATAGTGCATTGTAATTCCAGTGTCTTGCGCCTGTTTTTCTACTCCTGCGCTGAAGTAACCGCCATCGACGTAAAAGTCGG
>DOTD01000049.1:0-9555 GCA_003513005.1 Desulfotomaculum sp. | reverse complement strand
CGATAGGTCACATCCGGATCATAAGCTGATTGCAGGGAGTCTGCTTTAATGTCTTTATTTGCTTTAGCTTCCCAGGTCTTCTTTTCACTATTGAAGACAGCCTGTTCTTCGATAAATCGCTGGAGAACCGCCATGGCATGCAATTTGCCAATGCTCGGGTTAAATTTGATGTTAGAAATCAGTTCGATTCCCAGATCGATTATCTCTTGGATCCGTTTTTGTGCTTCGCTGCCCCTGGAGCGGTATAAGACTTTAGTTTTGTACGCGGGTTCCAGCATTTGCTTCAAGGAATCTGTAAGGAGTTCCGGAGGGCAGGCATTCACTGCCTGGGACAACACGTCATATGCTAATGACAACCGGCCGGCTAATTTGATATTAGTCATCATTTGCGTGGAGTCTACACGTTGCTCTTTGGTGTTGATTCCAGCTAATTCAATAAAATGCTCGGTTAGTTTTTCGAATTGACCAAAGATAAGGTCGTCTTTACCCGGGTTTTCTACGGTATAGCGGTAAACCCGCCGCCGAATACACTGGACGGGAGCGATCCTACTTATGGCTCAAACATATTTAATATCAGCTATCCCCACTTTCAGCCGCAATTGAACAAGCCTGTACCAATTAGTAAAAATATGACGATTAAAACCAAAACAATAGGCATGGGCAAGCTGGACAGCGAGGTAGTGACCTATCAATATAATACAGGCGCCCCAACACAATCTGCTGAGGTTAAAGAAAATACTGCAGGCAATGCGGAAAACACAAATAAGCCGGAAAATACCGGTGTGACGGAGGAGACTCCTGCAGCAGGGAATACTGAACAGACAAGGAATTTTGCTGACTTGGAGGGGCATTGGGCCAAAGACGACATTTATTCATTAGTAGAGAAGGGTATTATCGGCGGGATGACCGCCACGGAATTCAAGCCGGAAGAAAAAATAACCCGCGCCCAATTTGCAAAATTGCTGGTCAAAGCTTTAAATATTGAAGTTAAAAAGGATGCGGCTCTTTCCTTTTCAGATGTGCCGGCCGGGGCGTGGTATCACGATTGCGTAGCGGTGGCAGTCAGCACAGGATTAATCACCGGTTATAGCGACAGTATTTTTGCTCCCGATAACAACATCACCCGGGAACAAATGGCGGTGATTTTATCGCGTGCTTTAAAGATGAAATCGCCGGCGATGGAAATCGGCGCCAATACCGGGCAGGCAATTGACAAGTTTGCGGACAAAGGGGATATATCGCCCTGGGCAAGGGAGGGAATAGCCCCGGCTGTAAGCGGCGGAGTAGTGAGCGGGGTAAGCGCGGACACTTTTGCCCCTAAAACATTTGTCACGCGTGCCCAGGCGGCGGTTATGGTTTTGCGGCTGTACCGGCAGGTTGATAGTAAAGGATGAGCAGGGCAAGCTGGTCTTTAACGGCCAGCCAAAAGTGGAAAACGGCGTTTTTTCATCCTGCTTCACGCTGGATCCCGCGGCGGCTGAAGGAAAATATACTATTATCGCCGGCAGCGCAGAACAGCCGGAAATGAAGAGGTATAAATTCTCAGTAGTTTCAGCGGATGACACCGGCAGCAAGGCTGAGGCGGGCAAAATTCTTACCATCAATGGTAATGGTGTAGAAAAGGAAATTTCTTTTACCCGCGCCGAGTTAGAGGCAATGAGCCAGGAAAGGGAGATATTTTCAGTAGTCAGTGACTGGCCCAGTAATTTGTTTGTGGCTGCGCAGGGTGTTCCGCTGCGGATTCTGCTGGAAAAGGCCGGAATGAAACCCGGCGCCCAAATGATTGCTTTCCGGGGCAGCGACGGATACAGGATTGATTTTACCGCTGATGAACTGTTTAACCAGACACGCTATTATTTTCCCAATTTGATGGAATCGTCGATAGACGGCAAAAAAGTAGCGCAGCCGATAATCGCCCTGCAGCGGGTGGAGGATGATGACGATTACGCAAAGATGAGCGATCGTGATACGCCGGTGTTGTGCTTTGGGCAGCGGGCGCTGACAGAACAAATCCTTTGCGAGTATGTTAAAAGATTAAAAACTATTACCGTTACAACGGATACTCCGGACCAATGGGAACAGCCTTCGGTAAAAATAATCGATCCTGATACACGGCAGGAAATTACGGCGCCGGGCGGTAAAATTAAAAAAGGTTCAGAAGTTGTTCTGGAAAGCGACCCGAAAGTAAAAGTTTATTACACAACCGATGGCAGTACGCCGGATCTGGAAAGTAAAATTTACAATGTCAGTTTTCACGTTCCGGCTTTAAACAAACCTATTATAATAGAGAGTGATACTGTTATTAAAGCTAAAACCGTTGGCTGGGGCAAGCGGGACAGTGAAATTGCCGCCTTTACATTTACGATCGGCGGGTCTTGTGCTGTTCAACCAACTGATGGGCAGGCTGTTGACGGCAAAGCGCCCGCCTTTAACGATATCGAGGATAACTGGGCCAAAGATGATATTAATTATTTGGCTCAAAAAGGAATTATTGCCGGGATAAGCGCCGCGGAATTCAAACCGGAAGGGAAAATTACCCGCGCCCAGTTTGCAAAATTGCTGGTCAAGGCTTTAGGTATTGAAGTTAAGAAGAATGCGGTTCTTTCCTTTTCAGATGTACAGGCCGGCGCGTGGTATCACGATTGCGTTGCAGCGGCAGTAAATGCAGGATTAATCACGGGCTGTAGCGAGAATATTTTTGCTCCGGACAGCAGCATCGCCAGGGAACAAATGGCGGTGATCCTAACGCGTGCTTTAAAAATGAAATTGCCGGCGGCGGAAGCCGGCGACAGTACCGGGCAGGCAATTGACAAGTTTGCGGACAAAGGTGACATATCACCCTGGGCAAGGCAGGAAATAGCCCCGGCTATAAGCAGCGGGATAATAAGCGGTGTAAGCGCGGATACTTTGTCCCCACAAGGATTTGTCACGCGGGCTCAGGCGGCTGTCATGATTTCGCGGCTGTACAATAAGTTAAACTAATTGAACACCCATGCTGCTTCAAGCGGCGCCATCAGGAGAATAAAAAGAGAGAAAGGATGTGTTGAAAATAACTGAGTTTAATGAAAACGACCTGATTACAGTAAAACCGGTTGGGATCGTCAGATCCGGCGTGCAGGAACTGAACCAGGTACCGGTAGGGGGAGGAAATGCTGTAATCGAAATATATCCGGAATACAAACGAGGATTGTTGCGTATAGAGGAAAATTCTCATCTCTGGCTTCAATTGTGGTTTCATAAGGCAATCCGCACTCTTTTGAGCACCGTTCCAGGGAAGGTTAATCCCAACCTTCCTGAATATGGAGTTTTTTCTTTGCGAGCCTTCAGCAGGCCAAATCCTATTGCTTTGACATTGGTCCGTCTGGAGAGAGTGGAAGACAATCTTCTTATTGTTAGTGGTTTGGATGCCATAGATGGGACCCCTGTTGTGGATATTAAGCCTTATTATGAGCAGGAGATAATATTTTCGCCGGTTACTCCGTACATCCGCCCATTAAAAAGAGAAATGCGCCAGGAAATTTTCATGAAGCAGGCCTTAAACCACCACCAGGAAAAATGCGCCTGGTTTTTATTGGGGGTGCGCATGGCTCTTGTTGCCGATGATTATTTTGGGCAGCTCAATTCCAACGATTTGAAAGTAAAAGTGAACGGACCGCTGTGCCTGGCTGATGTTGTGCAGGGTTTAAGCAATGCCCGTTTGGCTAATCCCCCGCGGTTTGAATATGCCAAAACCGGTGAAATCGGGCAAAGTATTTGGGAAAAAGACGGCAACCGGTTGACCATTACCGCCAGGCGGTTGATTGCAGATGATGAATTTTTACAGATTGATGATGATCAGTTCTTGTCAATAGAGTTTAAGAATCGTTTTGAAGTAAGTTGAAAACAATAATGTAATTTTGGAGGTGACGGGATGGGCGAAACCAGTGCTGGTGTAAATAAAGCTCCCAAGAAGTGGCTGGCCTGGGGGGTAATTGCTCTGGTCCTGATTATTGCTGTTTCCTGGTATCTTAGTCTTGATAAAGGCGGGTTAAAGGAAGGGACAGTAATAATTAAGGAAGGCGATGTCATTTTAGGCAGCTTTACAGTTGCCGACCTGAAAAAACTGCCGGCTGCAGAGAAAAAAATAACAATTACAAGAAATTGCTCCAGTAGCTGCAGCAGCAAAAACAGCGGCGGTAGCAATCAAAGCAAACATGATTACACCGGAACGCCTCTCTCGGCGGTACTGGACAGCATTAATCCTTATTTGACTCAAAAGTATAAAAAAGTTATTACCAGGGGTATCGACTATTACAGTCAGGTTATGGAAATGTCTGAAGTGCAGCAGGCCGGAATGCTGTCAAATATTACCGGAACCATGATGGTCAATTTCGTATATTACCGTTTTCCCATAATTCCTTTGATCTTTAGTCTGAGTGTCGCATCCTTGTCCGGAGGGCTCGGTGGACTGGTTGCCTTTAAAATTGCACAGAAGATATGGAAATTCCAAAAACGTGAAGATGAACATTGTTAGATTGATTTTTTTAATCATCAAGGAAAATTATTTCAATCAAGGGTGGTAATGCTTTTTTGGAGGCTGTGGCGGTTAAGGGATTAACTTATAAGTACTGGCCGGGTGGACCGCTGGTATTAAACGGTATAGACTTTAATGTATTCCCGGGAGATTTAGCTCTTGACCCACAGGTGCTGGTTGTTGATGAAGTCATGTCCCCGCTTGATTCTGACGGGAAAAAGAGAGTAGCCTCAATTTTGGATAAGCTGCGTGCTGCAGGGAAGAGCATTATTATTGTAGAGCATGATCTGGAAGCGGTTGCTTTTGCAGACCGGTTGATGGTGTTAAACAATGGGAAATCAGCCCGTTTTGACCGGACGGAAAAGGTCCTGGCAGACCGGGATTTTCTTGCTGAAGCAGGATTGTTATATGATGATGAAGGCTTAAATACCGGATAAATGGGGGCGAACAGTGGGTTTTATTGAACTAAAGCAAGTAAGCTTCCTTTATCCCGGGAAAAAGGAACCGGTACTGAATTCGGTAAGCCATAGTTTTGACAAAGAAGGGATAACGGCTGTTGTTGGAGCAAATGGCAGCGGCAAGACCACGCTTACCAAAATAATGGTTGGTATTGTACAGCCAAATAGCGGGGAAATTTTTCTGGACTCGCTTCCTTTAAAAAAATATACCCTGGCAGAAATAGGGCGCCATATTGGCTATGTTTTCCAGAACCCGAGCCATCAGTTTTTTTGCACTACTGTGGCAGAAGAGATTGGTTTTGGGCTAAAGCATCTGGGTAAAGAGCCGGAAGTGGTTGAAGAAAAAGTGGAGTTTTACCTGAAATATTTTGAATTAACGGCCTACCGGAACGTTTTTCCCTTGCGTTTGAGTTATGGTGAAAAACAACGGGTGGCAATCGCTGCCGTACTTGCCAATAGCCCTGATTTTTGTATATTGGATGAACCTACAGTTGGTCTGGATGTTTACCGTAAGAGGTTATTGGAAAACCATTTAAAAAAAATTGTCCGGCTGGGCAGCGGGCTATTGATTGTCAGCCATGATTATAATTTCGTGAAAAGAATCGCCGACCGGGTTGTTCGAATGGAAAACGGCCAGGTTCAGGAAGTTAGTGGATAGAAAGGTTTTAACGTTCATGAAGCTTGATCCCCGGACAAAATTGGTGATCATTATCTGTATTACGACTTTGGCTTTAATTTACAATACTCCCGGGCGGCTGCTTCTGCTTTTTGCCTTGACGATCATCCTGATCTTATTTTTCAGGATTGATCTTGCCGGTTTCTGGAACAGTTTAAAAAAACTTTTGCCCTTGCTTTTGACACTTTTTTTAGTTCAGGTCATTTTTTTACGGTCCGGTCCTGCTCTTGTCAGTGTGGGTTCGGCGCCGCTAATCACCACCAATGGCCTTGCGGCAGGGACCAGTGTCATGCTGCGATTGGGAATAGTCTGTTTTGTAGCCGTTTTGTTAACATCTTCAACCAATTCCCGGGATTTTGTTTTAGGGCTGGCGCAGTGGAAAATCCCCTATGAAATAGCTTTTATGGTTTCGGTAACAATTCGTTTTTTACCAGTCCTGCGGGAGGAAATGAACAATATAATTACAGCTGTTCAGTTAAGAGGAGTTGAGCTCAAGAAGGTGCCCTGGCGAGAAAAAATTAAACTCTACTGCAGCTTATTTTTTCCGCTGGTCTATGGAACAATTCTCAAAGCCCAACAGCTGTCGCTGGCGATGGAAGCGCGGTGTTTCAGAATTTACCCGCAGCGCACTTATCTAAGACAGTTGAGACTGACCTGTCTTGACTACGGCGTAATGGTGGTTTCTGTAATTGCTACCCTAATATTTATTAATCCTGATATTTGGAGATAAGAAAAGTATTTGTCCAAACAACTGCAAAGGAGAAGTGTGACATGCTTATTTTTAGTTTCCGGCGGGCTATAGTTAGTAAACTGATCATCGGTCCGGGATTTTCTAAAGCCGGATTGGGAATTAAATTAAGATCCCGGAAATTTGCGTCCTTGATGATAATGCTGACATTTTTTCTTACTCTGCTCGGTGTTGGAAATCCGGATACGGTAAATGCTGTCTGCGGCGGTAATCAGGGAGTGCCCGCCGATACGCTGACGATTAAAGTTGGTTATTTCGGCGGGCCTTACTATACGAAGAAAATATATACGCTCAATGACTTTGATAAGCTGTCGCAAGTGGAACAGACCTATACTTTCATTGACAGCATTTCGGCGGTGTGTATCGATAGGGCTAAAGGAGTGAAATTGGTTGATTTGATTGAGGATGCCGATGTTGATATCAACTCTGTGCAAAAGTTTTATTTTTTCGCTACCGATATCAAAAATGGATGGTATCAATGTTTGGATAAAACTTTCCTGCTGGATACGCCTCGTTACTATTATCCGAACCTCCCGTCATACTGGGATTATGAAACAAATACTTCCTTGCCTGAGGCAGTATATGGGGCGGTCCGGGTTGATCCGATTATTGCATACCAGGATAACTGGAGAAGGTATGAAGCTGCCCCTGATGACAGTTATTATGATACTTCAACCAGGTTCAGGCTGCTGCTTGGGCAGAAGGACACAACTGATCATGATGCTCCACTATCGGTCAAATGGGTGCATGCGATCGAAATAATGCTGGGTGGCATGCCCCCTGAACAGGTGACCCTCAACCAGAACCTGATTAACCTTAAAGTCGGCAGTACGTTTCAATTGAAAGCGACAGTCGCTCCGGACGAAGCAGCGGAAAAAAGCGTGACATGGACTTCCAGCGATACCAGCGTGGCCACAGTGGATGAAAACGGTATGGTAACAGTGACTGGCCCGGGTAAGGCCGTTATTACTGTGAATATATAGAAGAAACGGCGGTGGTTGCCTATCCCTCAAGAAATGATGACGCTGGTAGAAATTAATATAAAAAGCTCCTGATGGTTTAAAAGAACCATTAGTTCCTCTTATTTAACCGGCTCGCCGAAGGGGTGACATATCAGGGGACGGGGTTGTTACCCCTGAAAAGTATTTGAGCAGTTTTCTATTTAGACGGTTCACCGAACAGCACCAGGAAATCATAATTAATACTGGGATCTTTGTCTGTTCCATAGTTGATATTAACTTCTAGCAGTATAATTCTCAGCTTGTAACCGTTGTTTTGGACATCCAAAGTCATTAACTCGGGAGAAAGAGAACCTTTTGGAGTATTGTTGACTTTGGGTAGGGCACTTGCCAAACTGTACAGCCCGGAACTGACTAATTCGATTCCCTCCGAATTATTTACCGATACATTTACCTCCTGAGGCGATATGCGTTTGATGATGAGTTTATATTTATTGTTACGGACCTGAAAATTATATGGTGAATAAGTAGAATCGTCCATCATGGTATAAGATTGGACATGAATAAATATATCATAGCCGCTTATTTCAATCGGTTTTTGTGTATCCAGACTGGCTCCAAAGTATTTTTCACTCCAATCTTCGTAAGCTGCGTCAAATCCAAAAGTATCCTTCATCTCTTTAATCTTAAAATCAGCAGGAAGCCAATTAATATATTTAAGGTAATTACGCGTCTCAAGATAATCGAGGATCCTGGTAGATTCCAGCCTTGTTTTTACAGGCACAGCAGATTTGGGAATTATTTTCCCGTCTTTTGACAGTACGCCTTCTGAGCGGAGCATATTTTCCAGACGTGCAATCTGCGAACAACGAGACACCGTAAAGGCGTCAACAGGCGGTATTACAGATAATATAGCCAGACCGGCAGCCAGCAGGGCAATAAAACCGTTTTTGGCAGCAGGTTTAAAACTGAATAAAATTCCGCAAGCCAGTGAAAGCATTCCAAAAAGGATTACATAATAACGCGATTCGGTGATGCCGTATGCATTTACCCTTATAACAACTGAAATTAGCTGCATAATAACCATAAGGATAAGGGCTTTGGGGAAAACAAGACGGAAAACCAGAGTAAATTTATTTTTTAATTGATTGGATAAAATAAAAGTAATCAGGCCAACGGCTGAATAAGCAAGTATCATCGGGCCAAGCTGACCAGCAGGCCATTTAAGGGTAACCAGAATCTTAATAAAGTAAGCTGTCAGGACAATGCTGTAGACTGCGATCAAGGGTATGACAATGTATGATATTAAAATCTCCAGCAGCCGGGGGTAAATAGCAGCGTGCTCCGCGTATTTTAGATCTGCTTCAGATTCAGAGTTAAATCTGGGCAGTAGTGACAGGTAGTATAAATCGGCAAAGAAAATCCATATGATACACAGGGTAATAGGATATGCATTCTGGTTTACTTTAAAAAGCAATATGTCGATGGCGGCAATTATGCTTGTACAGCCGGCAGATAGAACTGCCGCATATAACACTGAGGTAAAGGCAGCCTTGAAATGGATCAAGGCGATATTATTAAAGTCGGCTTTGTCCTTTAATGAAGGCAGCCAGATGAAGGCGCAGAACATAGCAAAGACGGCGACAACGGTGCGGATTTTAACAGAAAAAGATATACTTGGAGCAGGGGAGATTATTAAGTAATAACCCAGGATCAGCAGCGCCGATATAAAATAGACGGGCAACCGCATTTTTCTTAAACGCTCAAAGCGTTCACAGCTGAATTGAGCCACCACGCTCAAAAAGGCCCCCAATAAGAAGGTAAACATAAGTTTTTGCAGAATAAGTACCGGTTCCTTATCCAGGGAAATCATGTAACAAGCCAGTATTGTAGCGCAACCGAGGCAGAAGACTGTTAAGGGGAAACGTGCGACGGCGTCAAATAAGCCCCGTGTAGTTTTTATTATCGATTCAATAAAGCGGTTAATAAAAACTCTCTCCCTTCTTTAAAATAATTCACCAGACGTTATGCTGCAGTTGCGTGCTTAATAAGAGATTATAAACTCTCCTTTATCATAACAATAATCCGTTATCCAGGACAGCCTTTCAGAAGAAAATATAATTTAACTTAAATTTTTTAGTATTTCTGGAACTGGTCTATAATTATTTTTAAATTTAAAAAATGAGTAAGAATAAAGAAGA
>DOTD01000048.1 GCA_003513005.1 Desulfotomaculum sp. | reverse complement strand
TTCTTTAACTATATGGAAGGCAGCTTCAGCCGTCTTGGGAGAAAACTCAAAGTGATTAACAAATACTTCGAATAACTGACTGTCTCTTGTTTTTGCTTGTATGCGCTCTTAAACAGCGTTTTCCATGGGTTTGTCCTCCTCTTTTTTGGTTACCTCCCGTTTGCTAATTATATCTTACAGGAGTTTCTGGGGTTTGTCTAACCCCATTTTGGGAGGACAAATGTCCTTATTTATAGATCAAAATGATCAAAGCATACAGCGTTTCGATACATATTCTCTGGTTGAATCATTTTCGGAAGAGGTTTTGTCAAAATACCCTAAAGCACTGCTCTATGACGAAAGCGCAAAACAATGGTATCTGTGGAAAGATACCGCATCTCAATCTGTTGACCAGATAATTGATACAGCGAGAAAGAACGGCTTTCTGGAAGTTATCAGCAATACAGTTGTGTGAGAAAATACAGAAGTTCTATACGATCCAAACATAGTGGTGAATAAAGCAGGAAAATCTGTTCAGAAGCAAGAATAACCGGGATAACAAAACAAGCTAAAAAGAAGGAATCTGCTTTGTCAGAAGATGTTAACAAAATTTTGGCTCAGGAGATAACAGACCTGATTATCAACTATGTTGAAACAGATCATCGAAACAACTTCAAGCACATTAAAGGCAGATTTTTTGACTCGCCCCTGGTAGGATTCGCCCGGGGAGAGGATCATATATTTACAACCATCCGGAAAGAGATAGGAATGGAGTCTATGACTCCTCAGCAGGCGCTGCTGAACGCAGTTTTACCAAGGGGCGCTTCTTTTAGCATCAAGCCGGAAGAGATAAGCGTAATTTCCTGGGTATTGCCTATAAATTCCGCTGTCAGGGAGAAAAACCGGCTGCAAAAGACAGGTCCGGCTGACGAGTGGTGTTATACCCGGAATGATGGGGAACGGTTCAACATAGAATTGAGGCGCCGGGTAGTTAACTGGCTTGAGGCCGGCGGGTACCTTGCCGCGGCGCCTTTTTTGCTTCCGGAGTTTAGAATCATAAGAGATCCGGCCAGGCATAATTTTACCTCAACCTGGTCTGAAAGGCATATTGCTTACGCCTGCGGGCTGGGAACCTTCAGTATAAATAACGCCCTGATCACTCCCAGGGGAATTGCCCACCGGTTGGGCAGTGTCGTGGTCAACACCAGGCTGCCGGCTACTCCCCGTTCCTATGATGGACTCATGGATTACTGCCTGTTCAGCAAGGGTTGTGTTGCCTTCACTAAAAGGTGCCCAGTCGGAGCTATCTCAAAAGAGGGACTCAACAAGGATATTTGTTACCAAATGAACTCTCTCAGTAGGGAAGCTGTCGCGTTACGTGAAAGGCTCGGCTTGGAAAAGATAGGCTGCGGACTCTGCCAGGTCGGTGTTCCGTGTGAGGACCGCATCCCGGTGAAACTCCCGTGATACAGCGTCCTAATAACCCCGTTTCAGTTCATACTTGATTTTTTTTGTGTTCTTTTATTGTTGTCAGGCAAGTCCTTTCCCATCTGCTCTTTCGACAATATCCCCTATTATTACCCCCGTAAATTACCATATTTTACCTTGACATGGCCTCTGTTCCGGGTTAGAATATGTTTGTAAGGCGAACATACGTTCGGTTAGGAGGTGAAAAAATGGCTGTTGAAAAAGTATCCAGTGGTTCTGTGCTTAACCTTGAAGTGCAGACCGGTGTCGACGCCCAGGGAAACCCGGTCTACCGCAGCAGAAATTACAAGGGCATTAGTTCGAGCGCCACAGACCAGGATCTATACGACGTTGCCCAGGCGATTGCCGGCTTGCAGTCGTATACCTTAAGCAAAATAAGCCGCGTTGACAATGCCCAGCTCGTGGAGGCCTAACCCGTATAGGCCCGGCATGATCAAAATTCATTAAAAGGAGGTGTAAAAATGGCCCAGGTTACCACCAAAACCCTCAGGATGGTCTTCAAAAATGAAAACGGCTCCAACTTCACGCTTACGGTTGACAATCCCCGCGAAAACATAACCGCCCAGGAAATCCAGGCAGCTATGGACACAGTATTAACTAAAAACATCTTCACAACAACCGGTGGACAGTTAGTCTCCAAACAGGACATCAAAATCGTAGACAGAACAACCAACGACATCTACGACCCGCAGTAAGACCTTCCTTTTCTTAAAAAAGCTGTATGGGGAAGGAAACCTGCGAAAGGCGGTTTCCTTCCTCTATCAAGCTCCCCCTCTTCAATCCTTCCTGATAAAAAAACCTTCTTTAAAGGAGGCGCTGCCGGTGGAAACTATTTTACAGGCTATCGGAAATGTGGGTTTCCCTATTGCTGTGACCGCTTACCTTCTGGTCAGAATCGAAAACAAGCTGGAGGGCCTGGCAGCCAGTATTACCAGCCTGGCCAACGCTATTGACAAAACACGGTAATAAAAAGCGGACCGCCCCCTCTCCAGGGGGTGTTTTTTTAAATTAGAAAATAGTATACTAAAAAGGTTGTTTTCAACACACAAATTAGTTATTATTTACTTTGTACAAAAATTCGGAGGGACCCTTTGAAAAAAGCGAACGTGACAATCAATAAAGATCTCTGCAAAAAATGCACAATTTGCGTTCACTTTTGTCCCTTAGAGGTCTTCACAATTGATCAAGATGGTTACCCCCTGGTCTCAAACCCCGATAACTGCACAGGCTGCCGTCTGTGTTTTTTCCGTTGCCCTGATTTTGCCCTGGAGGTAGAAACAGAATTTGACGATTAAAAAACTTCTTACAGGCAACGAAGCCTGCACTTACGCAGCTGTTAACGCCGGTGCAAGGTTTTTTGCAGGCTACCCGATTACCCCGGCAACCGAGATCGTTGAGATGTGCTCCGAACTGATGCCGGCTCACAACGGCGTCTTCATCCAAATGGAAGATGAAATCGCTTCCATAGCCGCGGTTATAGGGGCAAGCCTGGGAGGAACAAAGGCTTTTACGGCGACAAGCGGCCCCGGCTTTGCTCTGATGAGTGAAAACATTGGATTTGCGGCTATGGCGGAGGCGCCCTGTGTGATTATCAACGTGCAGCGTTACGGCCCGAGCACGGGAATTGCCACCAAGTTTTCTCAAAGCGATGTAATGGCGGTCCGCTGGGGAAGCCCGGGGGATCACAGCCTGATCGTGCTTGCGCCTTCGTCGGTACAGGACTGTTACAACCTGACAGTTGAAGCATTCAACCTTTCGGAAAGATTCCGCACGCCGGTAATCCTGCTGTCCGACGCTGCGCTGGCTCATTTACGGGAAAAAGTTGAAATCCGTGAATCCGGTGAGCTCAACTTATACCAGCGTGAAAATCCGTCCGGCCCTGTCGATGCATATCTGCCCTACGGCGTCCTGCATAACGACGTGCCCGTTATGTCCAACTTCGGGGATGACTACATCCTCAGGGTAACCGGACTTGTCCACCAGGCAAGCGGCTACTCCAGCGACAATCCGCAGGTTGCCGAAGAACTGGTTCAGCGGCTGGCCAGAAAGATAGACAATTACCAGGAAGAACTTCCGGCGCCTATTTTCCATGGTCCCCAACCTGCCGACTTCATCGTAGTGTCTTTCGGGATTTCCGCAAGAGCCTCCCTTGAAGCTGTAAACAGCCGGGGTCTTAAAGCGGGAATGCTGGAACTGCGCACTATCTGGCCATTCCCGGGTAAAAGGGTGAAGGAATTATGCTCCGGGGCTAAAAAGATTCTGGTTGTCGAGGCAAATCGTGGACAAGTCAGGGAACTGCTGCTTTCCTGCGGCTTTCCGCCGGAAATATTAAAGGGTGTGAACAAGCAGGACGCGGAGGTTATTGCGCCTTCCGAGATTCTTTCGGCCCTCAAGGAGGAAAACAGCTGATGCCTTTAGCTGATTACAGGCAATATCTGGCGATGGATCGCCTGCCCAGCATCTGGTGTCCGGGCTGCGGCAACGGTGTGGCGCTCAAGGCTTTAGCCCTGGCCCTTGCCGAATTGGAGATACCGCCGGATAAAACACTTCTGGCCAACGGAATAGGCTGCTCCGGAAGAGTCGGCGATTATGTGCGCTGCCACCGTTTCCACGGCACCCACGGAAGAACTCTGGCCTTTGTTACCGGAATCAAACTCGTCCGCCCGGAGATTAAGGCCGTCTGCCTCCTCGGAGACGGCGATTGTTCCGCCATCGGCATGAGCCACTTCATTCATACCGCAAGGCGCAACGTAGATATTGCAACGATAGTTGTCAACAACTTCAACTACGGCATGACCGGGGGGCAGTTTTCACCCCTGTCGCCTCATAACGTTATAACCAGTACCTCCCGCTCCGGAAAAGCCGAGCCCGACATAGATATGTGCAGGCTTGCCGACCTGGCGGGAGCCAATTATGTATCCCGGACAACTATTTACCACGTTGTTGAAATGAAGAATTTTATCAAAGAGGCTCTCGGGAAAAAAGGCTTCTCCTTCGTGGAAATCATTTCACCCTGCCCAACGTACTATGCCAGATACAATGAAATAGGCGATGTAATCAAGCAGTTAGAGTGGATGAAAGATAAGTTTGTCCCCATTGAAAACTACAATCAAATGAAAGATGCTGAAAAAGAAAATTTCTCCTGGCGCGGAAGATTGACCGACAGAGATCTTCCCGACCTGCTGTCAGCATACACTAGGGAGTAGAGGTTAGCAAAAAATGAAGAATACCTGGCGGGTTATCTTAAGCGGCTCAGGCGGCCAGGGTATAGGTGTGGCAGGCAAGATACTTGCCGAAGCCGCCTTTTTGCAGGAATTTAACACTGCCCAAAGCCAGACATACGGAGCCGGCGCGCGAGGAGATTTAAGCCAGTCCGGAATAATTATCAGCAGTGATGATATTTTGTTTCCCCTGATTGAAAGGCCCGATTTACTGGTCATCCTGAACAACAAATCATACGAGCGTTTTGCTTCCTTCCTTGGTTCAAACGGCGACGGAACAGTCCTGATCTATGACATGGATTATGCCCAGCCGCCAAAGGATAAGGTTAACCCGCAATCTTTAGGGTTCGCGGTTGTTAATAAAGCCCGTGAAATATTCAGCGAAAAAGGCGCCTGCATGGTAGCCCTGGGCATTCTGACCAAGCTTTGGATTCCGCTTGAAAAAACAAATGTCCAACAGGCAATCCAGGAAGCATTTCCCGGCAAAGCCGGCTTTCAAAACATAAAGTGTTTCGAGGAAGGGTTTAAACTTGCAGAAAATTACCCCCTTTAAAGAACGCCTGGGACATTCGATAGAGGGGGCAGCTTTTTACGTATTTATATTTTTCTAATATTTTCTACAAAACATAGACCCTGACCCGCCGGACTCCCCAAAGTCTTGCCTGGGAGTAACTGTCCATAAATACATCAACCCTGTTGCCTACTATAGATCCTCCCCGGTCTAATGCAGTAGCATACCCATAACCTTCAATATACAATTTGCTGCCCAGGGGAATCACACTGGGATCTACGGCGACCGTTCCAAAACCCGGAGCTGTTCCGGACGAAGTGTTATGCCCTGTATATGTATATGCGGAGGCAACTACATCAAGAGCACTGCTGAAACGAATATTCATACCCCCACGGGAAACCTGTGTGGCCGTACCTAACGCCACGACACGATCAACGGCGGATCTTGAAACACTGCTGCTGGCCAGAAGACGCTTAAACTCCTGTCCGTCATGATAGGTTACCTGCCAGATCCTCTTCTCTATTCCATTCTTTCCTGCTTTGACAACCCGCATGAGTCCGTTGGCCAGGTTCGGGTCCGTTTCCCGGACGACTTTTGGATAAATAGGCGCTTCTTCCACTTTTTCCTTAACGCTTACACGCACTACCCTGATTTTGGCCCCTTCATTAAGACGCTCAGCAGTTGAAGGATAAACTATATCCTTTCCGGAGAGGTCTACTCCCTGTTCCTTAAGCACATCTCCCACCGTATTGCGGCAGCTCATAAATTCTGACGTCTTGCCGTCCGCAATCAGGGTTACGTGCAAAGCATGGTTAACAACTACCTTCATGTTTTCTTTTAGCTTTGTTTCCAGGGACGGGGTCACTTCATCTTCTTTTTTCAAAGTCACTTTTTGCGCTTTAATCAAGTCGTCAACCGTACTGCAAAAGGTCTTAACCTGGCTTGCTTTGCCGTCCACCTGCAGAACAACCGTCTTGTTGGCAATTGAATAGGCAACCGCGGCCAAAACAAAGGCAAGAATAACTGCCAAACAAGTCACTGCCGCTTTGGAACGGTAAAAATTACGCCAATCAAATCCAGAGAAAAAGATTTTCCCTTCGGGTAAACTTAATGTCCACCTTTCCATAAAAAACACCTCTTTTCGGGGGTTCCTTCAGGATACTGGTGAGTTGTTTACTGTAAAAATTGAGAAGTCATGTCGAATTGAGAGTTGAAGTTGTTGCCGATTCCTGAATCATAATTAAGTTGGCGGTTGCTCTATATTATTCTATGCAGATTTAAAAAAATCCTGCCTGTCTGTTCAATGAAATAAAAAAATATAATGGGATAATTTGTAGAAACCCAGACAGGATATACCCTCACACATCCTTCATGCATTAAATCGATTTAATTTTGTCAAACTTTACTACAGAATATTATTAATACTCGTCAGTCGTGACAGGATGAAATAACTGCTCATCATATTATCTAATTTGATATGTTATACTATATAAAATATTTTGTAATTTGCAAATATCGACAAAATCTCCGAAGGAATTATTTATTTGCATGTTTAATTTATAATACACAAAATATACACAAAATGGAGTAATCTCGGAAACAGTAAGTAATTCCCAGGGATACAATAACAGTAATACCACGTAGGGCCATAGAAGGGATTGAAAAGCAAAAGGGAGGCAGAAAAGAAACAGAGGAAGCTGGATTAAACAAAATAGGCCCTAAAAAAGACAGCAAAAAACCAAGTCTTTGCAAAAGGTAAATAATGGCACTACTGGAGAGCAGCAAAGGTTAAGCAGCCTTTACCGAAGTGGATACGCTAAAACTTAAGTGAACCAAAACATTACCGATGCTGTCAGAAAAGTATACCAGAGACATGGTATACTTTTTTTAGGTGCGCCCGGCATGGTCGCAGTCTAATGGGTGAAAGTCCCTAGTGCGGGTTGATAGTGCCAAGCACATAGCTAAAGGCAAGGGTGTCCATCGCGAGGTGGAATCTGAAGGAAGCCGGAGGCAAACTTCTGGCCTGACGAACAGGAATCACATAAGGCATGCATAGGCTGGGTAAAGCTGCCTAACAAGCCAAAGCCCCAAACTATCCGGAAGCCTATGGTGTAGATGTGGCAGGTGGATGGAAGGAAAGACTGCGTTCTTACCCGGGGAGGTCTCACGAACGGGTAGAAACAGAGTAAGAAGTCCGGTTGAAACAAGATTTGTCGTGAGAAGTCAGCCGAAGCCATAGTACAGAGGCATCGCGATGCCGAAGGAAGGGCTGAACCAAAGGAGGTGTTGATCAATGAAAGTTACTGAAAGCGACAAACGGAAGCACAGACAACCTCGATTTGAGGACTATCTGCAAATGGTATCTGCGGAACAGAAAGAATATGCAGAAGTGTGCGGGTCACCTAAGATTGTTTTAAACAGCGGGTCTTCCCCTCTACCCGGGCGCCGGTCTCATCGCAGTTGATGACCGGTTCAATTAATATCTGGCGTTTGATCTCCTGCTCGTAGCTTTCCAGAGCTTCGTAGCAGATCCCGTTGGCGGCGCCCTTGGGAACCCTCTGAAAACGGCTGGCCGAACAGGTCTTTAAATAATTCCTCGACACGGTCGTAGGGAATGAGTTGGTACTGATTCATGTAGACAGCCAGTGATTTGATCAGGGGACCATACTGCACCGGCCGGTTCACACTTTCAGGAAATGATGCCTTGTTGCAGATACCGCAGACAGGACAGGTTTTTTGCTCGGCTTGGCGCTCGGTCGCCTCCAGTCTTAAGGGAGATGTATCTACCACCTGTCGCCTTTCGAAAGACTCGGCGCTGCCAGGAAGGGATGCGCCACAATGTTGGCATTGCGTTACCTAAGCGTACCTCTATTTTGTCTGGTTTT